>JAFGKK010000087.1 GCA_016928575.1 Anaerolineales bacterium | reverse complement strand
TTTCGTTGGTTTCGTCACCCGAAAGAATACACCAGACCTACCATTTTTGTATCTGAGTGTTTTTACAGAAAGAAGGTTACACTAACCCTTTCGGGGCGAACCGGGCTTCCCTCCGCCCGAGCTCCCCTCCCCGCCCGCGCAGGCAATCTCATACACGGCGGCATGACCGTCGGTGTAAACCCTCCTGCCGCAGGAGGGAAGGAATTCCCGGATAAGATAATCCCAAGCCGCCCGCTGGGATCCATCCGGATCATGGCTTAACAGGAACGCGGCGTCGCTTCCGCTGAGGAGGAGGTGCGTGAACCCTTCCGCACGCAATCCCGCCGCCACCGCCGCCGGATCGCCGCCTCCCGCAACCCGGACCGTCCATTGGGCATGCAGCGTATCCGGGACGCACCGCTGATCACAATAATATCCGCGACCGTCCCACAGCATCATGACCCTGGCTTCCGCCGGCAAGGATTCGGCGATGAACCGCACGGCGCGGAAATCGCCGACCTGCTCCGCCAGCCAAGCCGACTTGCTTTGGGCGCCGAATGCCGGCAGCCAAGGTTGGGTCTGCAATAGATCCAGTCCCTGGTAGATCAGGGTCGCCGCCGCCAATCCCCCAAGCAGAGAACGCGAAACCACGCGGTAAACGAAGCCCTCGCGCAGCCGCTCGGCGATCCGGCGCACGACGAGGGCGGCGAGGATCGAGAGCACGGGAAACAGCGGCAGCAGCATCCGGATCTGCTGGGCTCCCGCGGCCCAAAAAGCCGCGCGGAACAAGACAAAGGCGGCAAGGTTACGGCCGGCCGCATCCGGCCGAACAAAAGGAAGCAAAACCGCCAGCGGGAACACCAACGAGGGTAGTTCGATCGTCCCGCCCACCGTGGAAAAATCCGCATGCCGCAAATACAGATTGATCGGCAGCAGCAGGTAATCCGAAAAAGCCCTGCCGACTCCGAAACCGTTCTGCATATAATTCATCCAGACGGTCTGTTCCGCGCCGGCCGGAAAAGTCCCGAACGCCAGCGGGTGGAACGGATTTTCAAATCCGATCCAGTTCTTGGCCAGCCATGGCAGCAGGGGCGCGGCGGCGCTGATGCCATACACGGCCAACGCGGCAAAGCAATTCCGAGGCTCCCGGCGCATCCCGGCCAGGATCCAGATCGCCAGCCATACCGCCGTCCCCACGGCCAATAGTTTTGAGGCCATGGCGAACCCGGCCAACGCGCCAGCCCAGAAGATCGCCGCCGGACGTCCGCCCTCGTTCAGAAACAGATACGCGGCGTAGATGGAAAGCAATTCAAACGCCGCCCAGGCCATATCGGTATGGGCCAGAGTAGCCCAGAAAGGCAGGATCGGGATGCCGAGCAGGATCACGACCGCGATTCTCGCCACCCGGACTCCGAACAACCGGCGGGCGAACAGGCCGGTCCCGGCCAGCAACATGAAAAACGCGCCGACATGCATGATCCGCGCCGCCGTATCGGACCCGAACGCCATGCCGGCCATGTACAGCATTTCCACCAACAGCGGATAGTTGGCGGGCGCATTCTCCGCCAAGGGAATCACCCGGCCGGCCTCCAGGAATCGGCGCGGCGCCTCCAGATGGTAGATCAATCCATCCGGATCCCACGGCGGGGCGGAAGCCCGGATGAGGCACGTCAGCAGAACCAAGCCCGCCAATCCCGCGACCGCCGCGTCGGCGGAAGGCAGCGAACGGAGGATCTTCCGCAGATGCACGGCCGGATTCCCCCCATCCCTCCATTCGTCCTCCCACCCAAACCCCGCCGGGATGCTGAGGGCGATCAGTACGGCTTGGACCCATCCGGGGGTTGCTCCCGCCAGCATCCCGACCGTTGCCAAGACCGTCCCCGCCACGCCGCCGCCTCCGGCTGCTGCGAAAACCCATCGTTCCCCGCAAGTGAGTTCCGCCGGAGGGAACCATCGCAGCATGAAGAATCCCAATCCCAGGCAGAGGGCTGCGGCCGCCGCGCAAAAGATCAAGGAAAACAGGCCGTCGATCAGCGCGCCCGGACCGGCCGCCTCCAGGCTTCGCTCCGAAAGCAGCTGCCGCCATAGGATCAGAATCCCGAACGCCGCCGCGAGCCATACGGTCCGCGGACGGAGAAAGGTGGGCGTGCTTCGGATTGTCATCGTCATGCGGGAGCTCTCCCGTCGGAGGCCATACCCATTATGGTCGGATGGTTGCCCGCGTCAAGCCAAGCCGAGAAATACTTCCGAAGTGCGGGCTTGGAAGCAGTTGCCTCGCCCGATAGCGCGCATCACGCCCGGTCCGTGGACACGGCCCCGGCGACTCTGATCCACTCCTCGACGGCGAGGGTTTCCGCCCGGCGCTTTGAATCCACGCCCGCCTCCGTCAATCCCCATTCGATCTCCTTCAGAGGGATTCCCAACCCGGCGGACAGCGTATTGCGCAGCATTTTGCGCTTCTGAGAAAAACCCGCCCGCGCGACGCGGAACAGACGGTCCGCGTCCTCAATCGACCGCCGGCGGGCGCCGTCGATGTCGATCCGCAGAATCGCAGAATCCACGTCCGGGACCGGGTAGAACATGTCGGCGTGGATTCTTCCCCGGATGGAAGGCTTGCCGTAGTATTGAACGCTGAGCGCCAACAGGCTCATCTTGCCGGGGGCGGCGCAAATCCGCTCGGCCACCTCCTGCTGGACGGTGAGGACGATCCGTTCCGGCCGGAAGGGGGATTCCACCAGGCGCCGGATCACGGCCGAGGTGATGTAATACGGGATATTGGCCGCGACCTTAAACTCCCCGCCTTCCACCCGGCCCACGATCCGTTCCAACGGCTGCGCCAGAATATCCCCGGCAACGATCGCAACGTTCCGGAACGGGGCCAGCACGCTTTTTAGAATGACGACCAGGGCGGGATCGATCTCCACCGCCACCACCCGCCGGGCGGCGGCCGCAAAATGGCGGGTCAGGCTGCCGACTCCGGCGCCGATCTCCAGCACGGTGTCGTCCGGGGAGATTTCGGCCGCCGACGCCACCCGCGCGAGGGCTGCCTCCTGCACGAGAAAATTTTGCCCGAGGGATTTCCGCGGGTGCAATCCGGCGCCGCGCAGCAAGCGGCGCACGTCCAGCGGCGGAACGGCGCCGGAGGACGACTCGCTCAGGGAAGAATCCATGGCACGTTCGCCGGGACCGGGGTTAAGAAGTAAAGCGTGGTATAGCGGTGCCAGGCGACATATTCGTCGTCGAGGTAGGCGAGGTCGATCCAATACGGGGCGTTGGGGCCCACGCCGGAATCTTCCACGGTCGCCGGACCGTATCCTTCAACGTACACCGGATGGCCTTGAAAGAGGACATACCAGCGGTAGACCATGGCGATCATCCCCTTCTGGAGGATTTTTCCGGAATGGGTGATGTTGTTGCAGCGGGGCGGATCCACGCCGAGGCGGCAAGGGGAATAGGAGGTGGCGTAAACCGTGATCGCCCGGTAATACTCGATGGTTCCGTCGGCCGTCTCGGCGGTGCGCACCACCACCTGGGTTCCGTATCCGACGATCCGGGATTGCGGCGCAAGCAGGACGTGTTGTCCTTCCGGAATCCGGCTGACTTCGACTCCGTCTTCGAACCGGACCCGGACGGTCGATTCCAAGATTCCATGGGCGCCCGCCTGAATGATCCGCGTGCGGTCCAACTCCAGGGTTTCATCCGGCCGGGTTTCCAACTCGAACGGGATCTGCGTCTGCTCGCGCAGAATCTCCTCACGGACTCGGACAATCCGGATCTCGCCGTCCGGTGGCAGCGGAACCCCCTCGGCGGGGATGCTGTAATCCAGCCCGGTCAGGGCGAAACCCGCGCGGGCTAAGGCCTCACCAACGGTCTTTCCGGCCGCCCGGGTGTCCACGGTTTTGCCGTCGACGCGGACGGTGATCGGCCGCGAGCGGATCAGCTCAATGACGATCGGGCTTTGCCCGACGGCGTCCAACCGGGTCGAAGCCGGCGGGACGACCTGATCAGCCGCGAACACCGTGAATCCCGCCTGCCAGAGGGCTTCCCCGACCGTCGGGCCGGGAGCGCGGTAGGTTTCGGCACGCCCATCCTCCGACACGACGAATTCCACCGCCGTGCGGACTTCGATCGTTTCCGGGGCGGTGTCCAAAAGACTATCGGGGGGCAGCGCAACGCCGTCGCAGAAAACCCATTCCTCTTCGGTCAATTCGATCCCCGCGCGGCTGAGGAGCGTGCGCAGGAACACGGACTCGTCCGCCGGAAACGAAACATGGGAAACCCCGCCGCGGGCGAAAACGGGTATCGCGCCTTCGGCGGGGATTTCTATCGTCATTCCCCAGCCTACGGGAGCCTCCAGGCCGGGGACGGGCTGGGCTCCGCTTTGCCACGTCATCCCGGCTTCGCGAAGGACGACCGCCACAGAAGAGGCATGCGTCAGCACCCGGAGGAGCTGTCCTTCCCGATAGAGAAAGACTGGTTTCAGAGTGATGAAATAAACGGACAACAAACCGAGGATGGCAAGCAGAGGGGCGAATACACCGCGGTTTATTTTCATCTTGGCGATTTCCCAACCAAGCTTCCCGATGGCGCTCGCAAGAACCGCCTCACCGGTGCTTCTCCGCATATCCGCAAGAGTTAGGCATATTCCGCCGCATCGGTCCGGCCGGGCAGATGGATGGTACCCGAGAGGGGAAAGAGAGTCAATATTTTGCAAGACAATCGAACGTTGACTTCCCTGAAAAATAAGGGTAAATTTGATAAACCGACCGGTCGGTATCTTTTCCGTGCAAACCCGAAGCATTGAAACCCGAGAAAAAATCATCTTCGCCGCCCAGGAATTATTCTCCAAATCCGGCTATGAATCCGCATCCGTGGCCGAGATCTGCAGCGCGGCCGGCATCAGCAAGGGCGCTTTTTACCATCATTTTGAATCCAAGCAATCCGTCTTCATGGAATTGCTGGCGGATTGGTTGAAGGAACTCGATGCCGGCTTGGAAGCCCTGCGCGGCAATTCGCCGTATACGCCGGAGGCCGTCGTCCGGATGGCGGACATCCTTCCGGAGGTGATAACCAAGGCCGAAGGCCGGCTGCCGATCTTCCTGGAATTTTGGGCTCACGCTGCGCGCGATCCGGAGTTGTGGAAGGCGGCGACCGCCCCTTACGCGAAATACCGGGATTATTTTAAAGGAATCATCGCGGAAATGAACCCGGCGCTTCCCACGGAATCGCCGGAGGGCGAAACCGCGGCAATGGCCGTGATCTCACTGGCGGTCGGCGTGCTGCTGCAAGGCGTGGTGGATCCGCAGGCGGCGGATTGGGGAAAGGTCGGCCGGGAGAGCCTGCGGATGTTGATGGACGGAATGACAAGGAGGTCGGTATGAATCTGGTGACCGGGGCCACCGGACACATCGGGAACGTGCTGGTTCGGAAACTGATCGCCGCTGGCGAAGCCGTGCGAGTCTTGATCTTTCCGGGCGAGGATACCCTCCCGCTCAAGGACATGCTAGTGGAAATGGTCACCGGCGACGTGCTCGACCCCGTTTCGCTTCGCCAAGCGATGCGGGGCGTGACCCGGGTATTCCACCTGGCCGGGATCATCTCCATCCTCCCGGGGCGGAATCCCTTCGTGCGCCGCGTCAACCTCGATGGGACGAAAAACGTCATCGCCGAAGCCCGCCGGGCGGGCGTGCGGCGGCTGATTTACACCAGCTCGATCCACGCCATCCGACGCGCCCCCCACGGCGTCTGCATCGACGAACGGCTTCCTTTCGATCCGGAAAACGCCGCCGGCGAATACGACCGCTCCAAAGCCGAAGCCTCCTTGGCGGTCCTGCAAGCCGTCCGCGACGGATTAGATTCGGTGATCCTCTGCCCCACCGGGGTGATCGGGCCGCACGATTTTCGCTGCTCGGAGCTGGGACAGTTGATCCTGGACTGCGTGAACCACAAGGCGCAATTCTACGTCGACGGGGCCTACGATTTCGTCGATGTCCGCGACGTGGCCGACGGCGTGATCCGGGCCGCCGACGAGGGGCGCAACGGCGAAACCTACATCCTTTCGGGCGAACAGATCAGCGTCCAACGGATCATCGACGTCTTGTGGGATTTGACCGGAAGGCGGTTCTCCCGGATCTACATCCCCTTCTCGCTCGCCCGCTTCGCCGCCCGCTTCTCCCCCCTGCTTTATCTCCACCGCAAAATCAAACCGCGGTTCACATCCTATTCGCTGGAGACGCTGCGCAGCAATTCCGCCATCAGCCACGCCAAAGCGACGGCGGAATTGGGGTACCACCCCCGCAGCCTGATGGATACCTTCGCCGACACGGTGGAATGGTTCCGCAAGCACAAGCGGACGGCGCTGTTCACCTGATCCCGTAACGCGATCCGCCGCCCGCGGGCGCCGCGGTCCGGGGCTGGCCCCCCTTCGGCGCCCCCCACAAAGCAATCAGGTAACCGGTTGAACGTAGAACCCAACCGCCAGCGTCCCGGGTCCTCCGTGGGTGACGATCGCCGGCGGAAGCTCGTAGATCGGAATCTCCTGCGCGCCCGTTTGCCGCCGCAATCCTCCGGCCAGCTCCTCGGCGGCCCCCTGCGCATCCGCCTGCATGACGCATAGGAACGAGTCGTTGCCTTTGGGGCATTCCTCGGCCACCAGCTCCGCCAGCCGGGCCAACGCCCGTTTGCGGGTCCGCTGTTTTTCAAACGCTTCCACGCGGCCGTCCAGGATGTGAAGAATCGGTTTCACCTGCAGCACCTCCCCCACCAGGCGGCTGGCGCCGCCGATCCGCCCGCCCTTGTGCAGGTATTCGAGGGTGTCGACGACGAAATACGTGCGTTGCCGGTTTTTCAGGGTTTCCAATTTGGCGAGGATCTCCTCGATCCCCAGGCCCTGCTTGGCCCAGCGGTCCGCCAGAAGCACCGCGGCGCCCAGCATTCCGGCGATCGTCCGCATGTCGACGATGTGAATCGGCGCGCCGGGAAAATCCTGCGCGGCCACCTGGACCGACCGCAGGGTCCCGCTGACCTCCGCCGACGGACAGACGGCGAGGATCGTATCCCCCTGGTCGAGAAGCTCTTTGAAGACCGGAGCGTACAGCGCCGGCGGGGGCGCGGCGGTCTTTGGAAGGACCGGCGACGCCCGTAATTTCGTCAGGAAGCCGGCCGTGTCGAGCTCCGAGTCATCCCGGTAGGTCTCCTCGCCGAAGATGATGATTTGCGGAAGCATGGGGATGTTCAGCTTGCGGGTGGTTTCACGGGGCAGAGCGCAAGTCGTATCGGCGATTATCCGGATCATCTTTTCCTCCAGGCCGTACCGCGTGACGAGCTGTCTGTCGAAGGATTCTACACCAAAGCGGGATCCGTCAGCCGATTCGGCAAACCCGTCAAACCCGGTATGCCGAAAAGGGCGGACGGGGTGTAAAAAAACTTCCGCCTTTTTCTCCCACCCAAAGCGCCGCCCGTGGACGGGCGTTCCCATAGGATGAAAAAAACAGAATCCTTTGCGGGATCGGCGAATGTTGCGGCCAACGGGTTCCGAAGCCGCCCATCCGCGGGGCCGGTGCGCTTCATCGCCGGATTGCCATTCCCAACCCCTCTCGACTATAATCGTTTCACCCTTTCTGGAGGTCGGATGCCGAAAAGCAAATCTTCCCGCGCCGAGCCCGCCAAGGCGCGCAAAGGGGCGCGCAAAACCGGCGCCCAAATCCGAAAAGAATTTCTCGATTTCTTCGCCGCCCGCGGCCACACCGTCGTCCCCTCGGCTTCGCTCGTTCCCGGCAACGATCCCACCCTGCTGTTCACCAACGCCGGAATGGTGCAGTTCAAGGACGTGTTCCTCGGGACCGACAAGCGCCCCTACGTGCGGGCCGTCGATTGCCAGAAGTGCATGCGCGTCGCCGGCAAGCACAACGATCTCGACGAGGTCGGACGCGACGACACCCATCACACGTTTTTCGAGATGCTCGGGAACTGGTCCTTCGGCGACTATTATAAAAAGGAAGCCATCGCCTGGGCCTGGGAACTCCTCACCGGAGTCTGGGGGCTTCCGGCCGACAAACTCTATGCGACCTATTTTCTCGACGACCAGGGCGATATCGCCGCCGACGAGGAAGCCGCAAACGAATGGAAACACCAGCCGGGGATGGACCGGGCGCACGTCCTGCCGTTCGGACGCAAAGAGAATTTCTGGGAAATGGCGGATACCGGACCCTGCGGGCCGTGCAGCGAAATTCACCTCGACCGCGGCGAAGACGCCTGCGACAAGCGGGCCGTTCCCGGACACGTCTGCCGGGTCAACGGCGACTGCCGCCGCTTCACCGAACTGTGGAACCTGGTCTTCATCCAGTACAACCGGACCGGACCGGACACGCTTGAGCCCCTGCCCGCGAAACATGTCGACACGGGGATGGGCTTCGACCGCCTCGTCGCGGTCCTCCAGGACGTGAATTCCAACTACCGCACCGACCTGCTGTGGCCGCTGATCCAGGCCGCCCAAAAGCTTACCGGCCATTCGGACAAACAGCGCGAGGAGAATTTCACCGCCTACCGCGTGATCGCCGACCACGCCCGCGCCGCCGCGTTCCTGATCGCCGACGGGGTGGTTCCCGGGAACGTCGGGCGCAACTACATCTGCCGGATGATTATCCGCCGGGCGGCGCTGTTCGGCGGAAAAATCGGGCTGACCGAGCCATTCCTCGCCCAGGTGGCCGAAGCGGTCGTGGCCACCTACGGCGAGGCTTACCCGGAATTGGTCCGGCACCGCGAGGCGGTCGCCTCGGCGCTGACCCTCGAGGAGCGCCGCTTCCGGGCAACCGTCGACTTGGGGATGGACTACTTGCAGGGAGTGCTGATCGATCTGCGCCAAAAGGGCGAAAAAAAACTTCCCGGCCGCCGCGCCTTCGACCTGTACGCCACCTACGGCTTGCCGCTCGAGATCACCCGCGACGTCCTCCGCGAAAGCGGGATGGAAGTGGACGCGGAGGGTTTTCGGCAGGCGATGGAAGAGCACCGCGAAGTCTCGGGGGCGGCTCAGACGGCGGGCGAGATGACCGGCCGGGAGGCCGAGCGCTACCGGAAACTGCTGGAAGAGCTCAAACAAGAGGGAGGTCTGCCGGAAAACGGCGTGGAATATGATCCGTATTCCACGTTCCAAATGGACGAACCGATCCTGGCGATCCTGCACGGCGGACAGCGGGTGAAAACCGCCCAGGAGGGCGACGAGGTCGAAGTGATCCTCCCGCGGGCGTGCCTCTACATTGAATCCGGCGGCCAGGTGGCGGACAGCGGCTTGCTGTGGATGCCCGGTGCCGAAGGCGGCAACGATACGGCTTGGGACATCGTCGTTGCGGAAGCCCACCGCCCGGTCGGCGGATTGATCGTACTGCGCGGAAAGGTCAACTCCGGGCGTCCGGCGCAGGGGGACTTGGCGCGGATGGAGGTGGACGAAGAGCGGCGCTGGAGCGTCATGCGCAACCACACCGCCACCCACCTCCTGCACGCGGAACTGCGCTACGTGCTGGGAAACCACGTGCGCCAGGCCGGGTCGCTCGTCGCCCCGGACCGGCTGAGGTTCGATTTCACCCACCACAGCATGGTCAGCCAGCCGGACCTGGAAAAGGTCGAACGCTACGTCAACGAGGCGATCCTCGCCAATTATCCGGTCTCGCCGACCGAGGAAGCGCGCGAGGAGGCCGTCGGCAAGGGGGCCATGGCGCTGTTCGGCGAAAAATACGGCGAGACGGTGCGCACCATCGCCATCGGCGACGATGAAAAACCCTTTTCCTACGAATTGTGCGGGGGGACTCACGTAACCCAAACCGGCGACATCGGGCTGTTCCTGATCATCGCGGAGAGCAGCGTCGCTTCCGGCGTGCGCCGGATCGAGGCCGTAACCGGCCACACCGCCGTCGCGTTGGTCCAGGAACGCAACCGGGTGCTGCAGCAGGCCGGCGCCTATCTCGGCGTGGGCGCCGAGGAAGTGGACCGCAAAGTGCTCGAACAGATGGACGAATTGGACCGGCTGCGCAAGGAGAACCAGCGCCTGCGGCAGGAGATGGCCGGCGCGGAATTCGAGGCCTCGCTGGAGCGGATCGAAGCCATCGCCGGCGTTCCGGTGCTGACCGTCCGGGTGGCGCAGGCCGGGGCTGATACGCTGCGGACCCTCGCCGACGTATTCCGCCGAAAGCATGCCAGCGGAATCGCGGCGATCGGCTCCGTCGTCGACGACAAGCCGCTCCTGATCGTCACCGTCAGCGACGACCTGACCGCCCGCGGGCTGCGCGCGGACGAGCTCGCCAAAGCCGCCGCCAAGCTGATTGGCGGCGGGGGCGGCGGCCGGCCAGCCATGGCCCAGGCCGGCGGCACGGATCCGCAGCGGTTGGAGGACGCCCTGCAAACCATCCGATCGGCGGTCAAAGAAAAGCTCGGATGAAGCCCGGCTATAGACCGGAACCTCGCCGGTGATTCGCCGGGAGTCTTCGTCTCCAGCCGGATCATAGAAATCAATCGGCTGACCGGCCATGGTCCATCGTCCGCGATCCATGGCCCAACCGGAGCCCATGAAAGAGCAAATCCTCACCCTGGAACGAACCGACGATCTGCATTCCATGCGCGACAAAATCGCCCGCACCCAGGCCGGCCGCCTGATTCTGCTTTGGAACGTGCTGGAGGAGCCCCTCACCCGCCGCCTGGACCTGGCGTTGATGGCCCGCTGGGCGGCGGCGGCCGGCTCGGAGCTGGCGGTGGTCAGCACCGACGGGCAAGTCCTCCGACTGGCGCGCGCCGCCGGCATCGCCTGCTATCCGACCCTTACCGCATCCGCCCTGGCCGGTCTGTCCACCCGCTCCCGCGCGGAGAAGCGGCGCGCGCGTCCCAAACCCAGAACTCGGCCGACCGCGCCTCCGCGCCCGTCGGGGCGGCCCGCGCCTCCCGCGCTCGTGCGGATCGGGTGGTTCGCGGCGGCCGCGCTTTCCATCGCCGGCGTTCTGTTCCTGCTGCTTCCCTCCGCGAAGGTGCATGCGGTTTTCCCAACGCGGACGGTCGCGGGATCCGAATCCCTCGATCCGTCCTACTGCCGCCGCCTAACCCTGCAGTTGACACTCAGCGGGCGCCGCGTCACCGGAGGCCGACTTCTCGTCCCGACCGCCTACGCGGCCGGAGAAGTCACGCTCACCAATATTTCCGTGGGGGTGCTTAACCTCGCCCCGGGCTTGCTCCTGTCCTCGGACGGGGGCATCCTTTTTGAAACCCTCGAAGGGATCCAGCTGCTGCCCGCAAGATCGCAATCCGTATCCGTACGGGCGGCCAAGCCGGGGCCCCAAGCCAATCTGGCGGCCGGGATGGTGAACCGCGTCATGGGTCCGTTGGGGCTTTCCTTAAAGGCGGAGAATTTCCAACCCATGTCCGGGGGCGCCCAGGATTGGCGGAACTCCGTCACCGCTTCCGACCTGGCCGCCCTGCAAACGGAGCTGGCCGAACGGATGATGGCGGAAGCCAAGTCCGGATTTGAGAATCTCGCCGGCGCGGAACGCATGGCGGTGGAGGGCTCCCTGCGCGTGACCTTCGACCCGCAGGACGCGCCGGACCTCCCCGTACATTCCGCCGCCGACAGCGTCGGGTTGACCCTGCACGGTTCCGCATCCCTGTCGGTCTGCCCGGCCGAGGTCGTCCGCACCCGCGCCCGAACGAAGCTGGCGGCGGCTCTGCGGCCGGGGGAAACCCTGTTTGCAGATGACGTTTCCATCCGTCTTATGGAAAACTCGGCGGGGGCAATCATGATCGCCGCCTCCGGTTCGGCGGTGGCCCTTCCCAACCGAATGGAAATGGCCGCGGCGCTGCAGGGCCGATCCCCCGATCAGGCGGCTTCGATCCTCCGTGGCCGGTTCGGCGCCATGGAGGTCCGCGGCGTCGAGGTGTATCCGGATTGGCTTCCCTGTCTGCCGCTGTTCCCCTTCCAGATCGAGATTCTGGCGGAGGCGGATTGAAAATCCTCGCGGTGGACCCCGGCCTGCGCAAAATCGGATTGGCGGTGAGCGATCCTACCGGGACGGCGGCGCGCGCGTTGGAGGTATTCCGGCCCGGATCCCTGCGGCAGGCGTGTGAGAAGATCCTGGAGGCCGTCCGGCGCGAACAAGCGGGACGGATCCTGATCGGCCGATCCGGCGGGCCGGATTCCGTCCCGGACGACCTAACCCGCTTCACCCACCGGCTGCTCGCCGACTTGCGCGCGGCGGCGTCCGTCCCGGTCGATCTGTACGACGAATCCTTTTCCACGGCGCGCGCCCGGGAGATCCGCCTGATCCGCGGCGAGAGACGCAAGGCCCGCCGCGCGGAGGACGATTCGCTCGCGGCGGCGGCCTTCCTACAGGAGTATCTGGATGCCCAGGCGGAATCCCAACCCTAAACCGGAGCTCAACGCGTGGAAACCGTTCCTCGGGATTTTTCTGTCCGGGATCATCCTCTCGCTGATCGCCTCCTGCGCCGTCCTGCTACTGAGCGAGGATTCCGGAACGCCGCTGCCGAAGCCGGCGGACGATCTTTCCACGCTCGACCTGCTTTACCTGCGGGCTTACCTGCGCCTGCACTACGACGACCTGCGTTCGCCGTCGGCGCCGGCGGACGGGGTGTTTGACGTCGTCGAGGGCGAGACGGCGGCGGAGATCTGCGTCCGGCTGGAACAGCAGGCCTGGGTTCACAGCGCCGACCTGGTCTGCAACTACCTCCGCTACACCGGGGGCGACAGGCGGATCGGCTCGGGTTCCTTCCTCATCCGCGCGGGCCAAAGCCCGCAGCAGATCGCCGATTCGCTGGCCAGCGCCGAAAGCAAGATCCGCCTGTTCACGCTGTTCGCCGGGTGGCGCCTCGAAGAAACCGCCGAGGCGCTGCCGCAATCGGGCATCCCCATGCTGCCGGCCGAGTTTCTGGCGGCGGCCTCCGGGCGCCCCAACAGCAGCGGCAGCCTGACCGCGCTGTACGCGGAAATCCCGTCCTGGGCGAACCTCGAGGGTTTTCTGTTGCCGGGCCAATACCGCCTGGTTCCCGGCGACGCGGCGGAGAGGCTGGTGGAACGGATGGCGGTGAACTTCTGGCAGTCGCTCTCCCCCGGATGGATCGAGGCCGTGCGGTCCCGCGGGTTGAGCGTGTACCAGGCGGTAACGATGGCGTCGATCATCGAGCGCGAGGCGATGTTGGAGGAGGAGATGGCGTTGATCGCCTCGGTGCTGTACAACCGTCTGGCGATCGACATGCGCCTGCAGGTCGACCCGACCGTGCAATACGCCTTGGGTTTCCAAACCGACCGCGGGGGATGGTGGGCCAGCCCGTTGCGGGACGCCGATCTGGGGCTGGATTCACCATACAACACGTATGTTTTCAGCGGCTTGCCGCCGGGGCCGATTTGCAGTCCGAGCATGGCGGCATTGGACGCAATCGCGCAGCCGGTGCCGTCGGGCTTTTATTATTACCGCGCCGCCTGCGACGGATCCGGCCGCCACAACTTCGCGGAAACCTACATCCAGCACCTGGCGAACGCCTGCGGGGGATGATCCCCTTCCTCCGCACCGTTCTTAAATCCCCCACCCTTCTTTTGTTGTATCTCCTCAGCTCCTCGTTCCTGCCCGTTCCTCACCCCAACCCCCACAACCCCTTCCCCCTCACCCGAGATAAGTCAGGAGAGGGGGAAAGCCTGTCCTTGAGCGGGAGTGAAGGGAGGGCCAGGGAATAGTTCTTTTTAATCATTCTGAGGCTGAGCAGATACGGACGTTTATAAAATTTTTGCTTCGGGTTAAGAACACACCTTTAATCCGGCTTTTCCGAGGAGCAGGCCGAGGATCAGGGAAGGAAATACGTTTGAGTCCGCTCCGGAGTTTTTTCAAGGCGCATCCCTGGCCTCTTTCTCCAGGGCTGACGGGACCGATTCACGGCTTGTCCTCGCCCCGATTTCCGCCGGCTCCTCCGCTTTGCTATTGGAAATACAGCAATCCGTTCCGAAAGATCAGGGTGTGCATCCCTTCCGGAACGGAAACGTAATAGAAATCTCCGTCGACAGCTTCGAACTCCGCCTCCTGCCCCGCGATCGCCATCCCTTCCTGCATGGCGTCCCGGATGCTTTCACTGGACAAGAGAATGCCGGTTACCCCGTCTTCCAGCGCCAGCGCATCGTAAACCATGTTTCCATCCGGGTCCAGATAATAATTATCTTCGCCGTTCTCGCTTTGAAAAACCCATCCCATGGGCAAAATTCCGGATTTGGGTTTGTAGGCGCCGGAAGGATAGGCCTCGGCCACCATGAAGGTCCGGTAGTCGGGAAGATAGTAGCTGATCTGCCGGAAGCCGCGGGATCGGGAATCATCGGCCAGGATGATGGTGCTTTCCGGAGAATAGGTTTCCACCAAGCGCCGCGCATCCTGCCAGGTGGAATTTTGGTAGCGGATCAACGGATAGGCGCCGGTCAGGAAAACCGAAATCCCCGCAATGCCGAAGACGAGGAGGCTGAGAATCATTTTGGATTCCACGGATGCTCCGCGGCTTTCTCCGTCCGCTCCGCCCGCGGAAAAAAAACGGAGGATGAACTCGCGCAATCTCGGCGGGGTATGGATGAACAACGGCGGGAGGAGAAAGAGGATGTATCCCGTCTGGCCCATGTGAACCAAGCCGATAACCAGCAGGTTGGGAATCAGCCAAAAATACAGGAACTGCTTCTCCCAGGCCGGCCGATGCCCCCGCGGGACGGTTACCCCGCCGATCCATCCGGCGAGGAAGAGCAACAGGCTGATCCCTCCGCCGTAGAACATGGCATAGGAAAAATCAAACCCGTTGTATTTGATCAGCGTGGAAGACAAAACCGCGAGAGATTGGAAAAATCCAACGACGCCTCCGGAGTTTGCCATCAGGGGAACGAACCAGGCAAGGCAGATGCCGGACAACAAGGCCACGGCAAAAACGATCACCCGTTTGCGAAAAGAAACCAGGGAACGCAGGAACAGGGGCAGCAGAACGACCATCGTCGTTTGCCGGATTCCGCCGCATATCCCGAGCAGCAGGGCCGCGCCGTAGGCCCATCGGCTCTCCCCTTCCAGCATCCGGAAACACGCGTATCCGATCAGGAGGAACATCATCATTTCCACCGAGTAGTTCAAGGCGGTTTCGTCGTACAGCCACACCAGAGGGCTGGTGAGCAATAGAACGGCGGAAAAGACGGCGTCCCGTTCGGAAAACAACTTTCTGGCAAACCAATAAGTCATCGCCACGCTTACCGCGCCGGAAAACACGCTGATCCACACCAGGCTGGCGTTCGGATCCTGGGTGAGCAGCGTGAGGATTCTCCCGATCCCGATATAGAGGATATATCCCGGCGGATGCGGGCGATGCTGGTGAATGCTGAAACCGCCGATCCCCAAAGCGTAGTTCACCGAATCCCAATTGAAGAGAACCTGGCTGCGAAACGGAATTCTGACGATTGCGGTCAGGACGAACAAACCGAAGGCGGTTGCCGCGGGGGAAAACCGTTTGCCCTTCGAAAAGAAATCGCCGTTCACCCGGTCCATCATGCCCAACCGACCTCCCGTGCGGGACACTCAAAATAAAAAGACGGGGGGATTATACTATTCTCATCGCCGCCTCAAAGCGCCGCGGACGCGCACCCTGCAGCACATCGGCGGATTGTGCAGCTATGCTTTTTCGATCCTTTCCCCGCTGAACTTGGCCATCACATTTTGGTAGGCGTTCACCAGCCGGGTTGGAATTCTCAGCTTCTGACTTAAAATAATCGATCCGGCGAATGCGATTCCGGCGTAAGCCCAACCGGCGAAAATGTCGATCAGGTAATGATGGCCGAGGTACATGGAGAAGAAAGCCACCCCCAAGGGAAGGATCAGCGTCGGAATTCCCTTCCTGCCCCAGACGAGCAAACAGAACAGCGACGAATACAGGGGATAGGCGGCATGGAGGGACGGCATGGCCGCTACGGGATTGCCGGAGGAGATGATCGCCTCCGGCGAAATCGCGCTGTGCGATAGGGCAATCGGCATGCCCGGCAGGTAGCCGTAGTGCGACGCCCACCACGGCGGCGCGGCGGGAAAGAAAACATAGGTAAGAAATGCGGCATAGGAGAGCATCGTCAGGCCAAGCAGATACGGCCAGTACTGGGCGCGCCGATAGTGCCAAAGCAGGAGGGCGAGCACAACCGGAACAATAAAATGCGACATGTAGAAGGCATTCGCGAAGATGTCCACCAACCAGGCATAGGATTGCGCCCCGAGAGTCTGCTGCAATTCATAGGCCGGGATCCGCCCGCCGGTCAGGGCGCGCTCCCAGGCGATGAGATCGGTGATGTGGACATCCGAAAAGCCCAGGGTGTCCGCCATGTTGCGCATGCTTTGGTAGGTTATCAGCAGGAGCAGGAAGGGGGCAAAGTTCAGCAAAAAAATTCGGTCCCGGGCGCGCCAAAGCAGCAGGCTGAAGAGAAGCAGGGTGACCAGATCCAAACCCGGGAATCTCCCTTGGCCGATCATCAAGCCCGAAACCACCAACACGACCCCGATTTGGAAAAGGAGAATCAGGCGCTGGTAGGGAAGAGTCCGCGGGACCGGAGATTCCGCCGGCGGAGACGATTCGTTTTCGAGGGACATTCCTCTCCTTTGTCTGCCGGAAGAAAGGGGCCGGATGAGGGGCTTCACCCCTTCGCCGAATTATTCATATTAAAAAACACCAGGCCGGAGAGCGGCTTGGGGTAGAAATGGGTCGATTTCTGGGGCATTTTTTCGCGGTTGTCGGCCACCGTCATGATTTCGTCCAGAGCGGTGTGGTTGAGAATCCACGCCGACTGCATCTCGCCGGAGCGGACCTTGTCGATCGCCGTTTGGACCTTAGGCGTGTAGTGGACGGTGGTCTGAGGTTTGATCTGGTCTTCGGCCAACCCGAGGAGCATCTTGTAGACAACGGACTTCAGAAGCGAGACGTCGAGCAGGCGCAAGCTCAGGGACCCGCTCTCCCCCTCCACCAGTCGGGTGGCACGCTTCTCGTCGATTTCCAGCAGGTAGTAGGCGTTGACATCCTTGAGCGCCACGCCGAATTTATGGTCCCGCGGATCGGCGTTGCGGAGCTCGCGCAGCCACATTTCGCGGGCTTCGAGCTCATCGCCCTCCGAGAAGGAATAGGTTCGGACCACGAACCCCAGCTTGACCGCCTCGCGGATGGTCTGCTCGCGGACGGCCGGCAAGCCGGTGAGCATGCGGTGGGTTCCGATCGTCGTCAACCCCTCCTGGTTGGCCGAAACCAGGTACATCATGATGAACTCCCAGGGCGCATCCGGCCCGGCATCGGGGCGCAGTTTGCGCATCTCGTCGCGGATGGTCAACATCGTCTGGTAGCGATGATGGCCGTCGGCGATGTAGATCCGGCGGCCCGAGACCGCCTCCGCCACCGCCGCGCACTGCTCCGGATTCACCAGCCGCCACAGCCGGTGACGGAACTGGTTCGAGAGTTCGGTGTGGTCGATCACCTGGATGTCGCGGTCGCAGGTGGCGAGGATCCGATCCACGGTGTGGTGCGGGTCCGGATACATGCTCCAGATGTATTCGAATTGGGTGTGGGTGGTCCGGGTGAGGCGGATGCGGTCTTCCAGCGGTTCGCGGATGATGTTCTCGTGGGGCAGGATTTTCCCGCTTTCGTAATCCTGCAGGCGGACCAATCCGATGAAGCCGGAGACGTGCCGCGGCGGAAGCCCTTCGACCTGAAAATCCTGCTCATACACCCAAAAGGAAGGCCGCCGGTAGGAAACGATCGACCGCTCCGCGCGCCACTGCGCCAGCAGGTCCCGGCTGCGGATATAGCGGTTGTTGCCCTCGTCGTCGCCGGGCTCGATTTTATTCAGGATCAGCCGGACGACGTTGTAGGGATGCCGGCGGTAATACTCCTCCTGCTCGGACGGGCTGATCACGTCGTAGGGACGGGAGAGGCACAGGCCGATGTTCTCAATCCGTTCCGGATTGTAATGCTCCGCCCGAAACGGCCTGACCTCGTTGATCGGTTCCGTCATTCCCTGTCCTCCAAACGCGCCCGCGCCGGAATGCGCCGGACCCTCCTCCGCGCCGGCCGTCCGCCGGATCGGATTTCCGCCGCGCACCGGTTTTCTCTTTTTCGGCAAACGGGATTCGCGGGATTATACCGCCGTTCCAAACATTTTTCGACATCCGGGGGAGCCCGCATCCACTTCCGCCGGGATTATTTGCCTTTGAGGGAATCGAGGTATCCGAGGAGACCGAGCAGACCGAGTTCGTAGCCGCGCCAGCCAAATCCGCAAAGGGATCCGATGCAGACCGGGGCGATAACCGAGCGATGGCGGATTTCCTCGCGGGCGAACACGTTCGAGATGTGGATCTCGACAACCGGAAGCCGAACGGCGCTCAGGGCGTCGCGGATCGCCAGGGAATAGTGGGTCAAGGCGCCCGGATTGATCATCAGGCCGTCGGCCCACGCGCGCGCCTCCTGGATGGCGTCGACGATATCCCCTTCGCTGTTGGATTGCAGAATCCGCAGTTCGGCGCCGCGTTCCTTCGCCAGGGCCTCCAGGCTGCGGTTGATTTCGGCCAGAGTCACCCGGCCATAGATTTCCGGCTCCCGCTCCCCCAGCAGGTTCAGATTCGGTCCGTGGATCAGCAGGATTTTCGCCATACGCTCCCTCTCCGCGCCTCCGTTGCCGCCCCGCGCCGCGGGTTCCTCCGCGGGCGGCGCGGCAACGGCTCAGCCCCGGCATCCGATGGATATCAGCGCCGTCCTCACATCCTCTTCGGCGACATCGAGGCCCACACGGACCTTTCCGGCCGCAATGGGCAGGGCCCATTTCACCCTTCCGCCGCGCCGTTTTTTATCGGCCCGGACATACTCAAGGATTTTATCCACCGGCGCATCGTGCTTTACCGGCAGGCCGAAGGTTGTCAACAGAACCGTCAGCCTCTCGCCCAAGTCGGTCTCGGCCAAACCGATCTTTTCCGCCAAGTGGGATTCCGCAACCATGCCCAGCGCGACCGCTTCGCCGTGCGGGATCCGGTAATCCGAGTTGGCTTCGATCCCGTGGCCCAGCGTGTGGCCGAAGTTAAGCGCCTCGCGCGGGCCGCGGCGCTCGAACGGATCCTCCTCCACCACGCGGATTTTCACCCGCGCCGCCCTGCGGACGATCCAATCCAGCCCGTCGGGGGTGATCCGGCCCGAGAGCGATTCGATCTTGCCCAACAGTTTGGAATCGCCGACCACGGCGGTTTTGATCGCCTCGGCCATTCCCACCCGCAGTTCCTGCGGCGGAAGCGTGGCGAGCACGTCCAGATCCTCGATTACCATCGCCGGGGGGTAGAAGGCGCCGATCAGGTTCTTCCCCTGCGGCATGTCCACGGCGGTTTTTCCGCCGATCGCTGCGTCAACCATCCCCAGCAGGCTGGTGGACAGCGCCACCCACGAAACGCCGCGCAGGAACGTCGCGGCCGCGAAACCGGCCAAGTCGGTGACCACGCCGCCGCCGAGGGCCAGCACCGTCCCCCGGCGCTCCATCCGCAAGCGATGCAGGTCCGCGTAAACGGATTCCAGCGTGGGGAGGGACTTGGTGGATTCACCCGCCGGCAGGACGATCAATTCGACCGACTCGGGCGCCAGCGCCCGGCACACCGTATCCAGATACAGCGGCGCAACGTTCGAATCGCTCACCGCCACAAACGGCGGCGACAGTTTGCGCTCCTCCAACTCCATCCCCAGCCGCGGGAGTATCCCCCGTCCGATCAGGACGTCGTAACCCGCCCCCATCGCGTTGACATGGAAAATGCCCGCCACCAGTTGGATCTTGCGGACCACATCCTCCAGGGCCAGGGTGGTTGTATCGAGCGTCATCGGGAACGATGCGTACAAAGCCGCCCGCTTGGCGAGGAGCGATTTCAACCGTTCGAGAGGGCCCGGTCCAGCGAGCAACGGACGTGCGTTTAATTCGTCGCCCATGCGCTTGAGGATGACTTCCGGTTCGCACATCAAACACACCACCGGGCCGTCTTGCTCCACCTGGTCGCGGTTTTCCGGATCCACCAGGGTTCCCCCGCCCAGCGCCACGACGGTGCGGGTGGATTTGGATAGCTTCTTCAACAGCTCCTTTTCGCGGCTGCGGAATTCGGCTTCGCCTTTCTGCAGGAAGATCTCGGTGATCGGCATCCCGGCTTCGTGTTCGATGATTTTATCGGTGTCGAGGAAATGCCAGCCCATCCGTTCGGCAAGCAGCATCCCGACGGTGGTTTTTCCGCATCCCGGGGGTCCGTAAATGTAGAAGTTCATCTCCAACCTCGACGGCAGATTCTTCCCTTCCCGCGGTCCGTCCGCCCTCCACAGCGGACCCGGGCAAAACCGCTCGCATTGTGCGGCCGATTGTATCGCAAAAAAAAAGAACCGGGGAAGGCCGTGTTCCACGAGGGACGCGGAGCGGTTCGGAAAAATCCGCGTATCTCCGTGTTCGCCCTGGATGGGCAACTAGTAATTTATCTCACGGATTCGAAAATACTCATACATCTTATTTCGACAGAATAATCTCAGCATAACATCACCGGTGCTATAGGTTTTGTCCTTCGCCCCGGCATAGCTTCCCCGCGCCCGCCCTCGCAAAGCGAGGGAAGCGGATTGTATTTCGCAGACATCCACAACTCCCAATCCCTGGATCCCCGCGAAAGACACCCCCGGCGAAGAACACGCAGAGGGCCGGCGCGAGAATGACGACACCGCCAGAAGGCGATGTTTCAACGGAAAAACCGTTTACCCATTTTCCAGACAGCCCTTTGAACCCTAAAATTTTGAGAGGGATTTTTAGGGCACAACACTAGCAGGTTGTTGATAAAGCCCGTAAAGGGTGTCATTCCGAAGGACCGCAGGGAGCGAAGCGATCTCCTTCGCTGGAAATAGGAGGAGATTGCTTCGCCCGCCCCGGCGCGGGGTGGGCCGGGGTCGCTTCGCTCCTCGCAATGACATCGCTAGGCTTTTTCAACACCCTGCTAGAATCAACCCGATGGAAAATCACCAGAAGATCTTCGGCTTCGGATCGAGGCGGATGTCTCCCGCCGCGCCCCGCGCCAGGCCGCCGAAGCGGGCTTGCAGCTCCGCCATCGAATCGCCTCCGCACTTTTCCAAGACCGCGCCGGCCAGGACCAGGCAGACCATTCCTTCGCCGACGACCGCCGCGCGCGGCACGGTGCAGAAGTCGGAGCGTTCGTAGCGCGTCTCGGCGTTCCGGCCGGCGGCCAGATCCACCGACGGCTGCGGGGAAAGCGTGGTCGCAATCGGCTTCATCGCCGCGCGGACGACGACCGGTTGGCCGTTGGTGATCCCGCCTTCGACGCCTCCGGCGTGATTGGAAATGCGGACCAGCGCGCCGCCCGCGATCCGGATTGCGTCTTGGGCCTGCGTTCCGGCCATCCCCGCCAGCGCGAATCCGCCGCCGATCTCGACGCCCTTCACCGCCGGAATGCCGAACAGCGCGGCGCCCAAACGCGCACTCAGACGCTGCTCCCAGGCCGCGCAACTGCCCAATCCCGGAGGCACGCCGAGCGCCGCGATCTCGAAGACGCCGCCGACCGTTTCTCCGTCCGCCATCGCCCGGTCGATCTCGGCCTGCATTTTTTCCAATACCGCCGGATCGGGGCAGCGCAACGGGTTCTCCTCGGCCCGCTTCAGCCGCTCTTCGGGCGGGTCCGCCGCGAGGCCGGCAGTCACCGCCCCGATTTGGACTACGCAGCTGCCGACGGATATCCCCAGGCTTGCAAGCATCCTCCGGCATACCGAACAAGCCGCCATGCGGGCGGCGGTCTCCCGCGCGCTGGCCCGCTCCAATCCCGGGCGCAGATCGTCATAACCGTACTTCAAGGCCGCGGTGAGATCGGCGTGGCCCGGACGCGGAACGGTCATCGCATCGACGGGGCGCCCCTTCCACTTTGCGTGATCGGCGTTTTCGATCAGGATCGCGATCGGCGCGCCGGTGGTTTTTCCGCCCATCACGCCGGCCAAAATCTGCGCCGAGTCGCGCTCGATCGTCATTCGCGGGCTGGCGCCCCGGTAGGGCGGACCGCCCAGCCAGCCGTTCCGCCTGCGGATCAAATCCGGCTGAAGGTCCTCCGGCTGGAGGGGCAAACCTGCCGGGATCCCTTCGAGGATGGCGGTCAGGGCGGGGCCGTGCGATTCTCCGGCGGTCATCAGACGGATCATTGCCTTTCCTCCGCTTCCATCGCCGCCCGCGCGGCCGACATCATCGCCTCGCGGGGCGCGCGGACTCCGGTCCACAGTTCGAACGACAACGCTCCCTGCTCGACAAGCATCCCCAGTCCGGAGGCCGTCCGATTGCCCCTCAGCTTCGCCTCCCGCAGAAATCGGGTCTCGATCGGATTATAGACAAGATCGTAGACGCAGGCCGATTCCGGAAGCGGGAGAGCGGAAGGCCAGGGCGTCGCTTGCACCGCGGGCCACATCCCCGCCGGCGAGGCGTTGACGATCAATCCCGCCCCGCGAGCCCTTTCGATCAATTCCGGATCCTCCCATCCCAGGACGTCCACCCTTCCCCCGCCGAGTTCGGCGGCGAGCGTCCGCGCCTGATCCCGGATCACCGCCACGATTGTGACCGGGCAACCGCTCTGCACCAGCCCAAGCACGACCGCCCGGGCCGCACCGCCCGATCCGATCACCAGCGCGGGCTTGCCCCGGGAATCCATCCCGTTCCGCTCCAGGTCGGCGAGAAAGCCGGGCAGATCGGTATTGTGCCCGATCAATTCCGCTCCGCGGCGGACGACGGTGTTGGCCGCCCGCAACTCCGCCGCAGCGCCTTCCAGCCGATCAAGATGCGGCAGGATCTTCTCCTTATAGGGCACGGTGACGTTCGCGCCGCTCCAATCCGGATCCGATTTCAACTTGGCCAGCACCTGCTCAAGCTCCGCCTCCCGTTCGACCGGAAGCAGGGAGTATCCGCCCGATAAACCGAGGGCCCGCAGAGCGGCGTCGTGCATCGCCGGCGAAACGGAGTGGCGGATCGGCCACCCGATCAGCACAGCCTTCATGCCAGCCTCGCTCCAAGGGCGCCGGCCAGCGCCGGGAAATCCGGAAAGGATTCGCCGATGCTCTCCGCGCCGTCGATCTCGACCCCGTCTGCGGAAACCATGCCCGCCACCGCCAGCGCCATCGCCAGCCGGTGGTCGCCGCGGGCGTCCGCCAAGCCGCCGCGGATCGAGGCCGGGCCGCGGATGGCGAAGCCGTCGGGGCTTTCCTCCACGGGAATTCCGACCGCCCTCAATTCGCCGGCCAGGGCGGAAATCCGGTCTGATTCTTTTAACCGCAGCTCCGCGGCATTCCGGACTTCCGTCGTTCCACCGACGCACGCCGCGGCGACGGCCAGCGCCGGAAACTCGTCGATCATGTCCACCACCTCGCTGCCCTCGATCACGGTACCCGCCAGCTCCCCGGCTCGGACCCGCAAATCGCCGACCGGTTCACCGGACAATTCGGCATGTGTCCGTTCTTCGATCCGGGCTCCCATCCGCCGCAGGACGGCCAACAATCCCGTACGGCGCGGGTTAAGCCCGACGTCCTTGAAAAGAACGTCCGATCCGGGCACAATCGCCGCCGCGACGATCAGGAAAGCGGCGGAGGAAAAATCACCCGGGATGCGGAGATCGAACGAAGGCAGGGGCTTTTCAAGCGGAAACACCCGCGCCCATCCGGGTTCGGCGGTCAATCGGATTCCCAACCAACGCAACAGCCGCTCGGTGTGGTCGCGGGAAGGAGAAGGTTCTTCGACCAAGGTGGACCCTTCCGCCGCCAAACCTGCCAGCAGAAGGGCGGTCTTAACTTGGGCAGAAGCAACCGGCATCCGGTGTTCAATCCCATTCAGGCGACTGCTTATAAGCCGGAATGGGGCGCGTCCAGGCTCATTTGTCGGCGAGATTCGGGCGCCCATTTCGCATAGGGGTGCAAAAAGGCGCTTCATCGGCCTTTTTCGTAATTGCTCGGATCCGTCGAAGAGGAATTCCCGTCCACCGGTTGTGGATTCCCACGCCGGAATTCCAGCCAGCATCCCGGTCAACAGCCGCATGGTCGTCGCGGAATTCCCGCAATACAAAGGCTGAGCCTTTGTTCCTCCCCCGCCCGATGGCTGGAATCCGCAACCTCCCGTTCCCGTAACGCACAAGGCACCGTCCTCCCAGGAAAAACCGGCGCCCAGGCAGGCGAGCGAATCCAGCATTACGCGGGTGACGCCGGCGTTCAGCATCCCTTCGATCCGGCTCTTCCCTTCCGCCGCGGCGGCCAACAAGGCGGCGCGGTGGGAGATGGATTTATCGCCCGGAAGACGAACTTCTCCGCGCAACGCCGGCGACCGCCGCGAGCGAAGTCTCATGCCGTCCCCTGGGGGTCGGAAGGCTCGAGCAGTTCCTGCCGGGCGCGCCGTCCCTCGGCCAGCAGGACCTTCAATCGGGCCTCATCCCCTTCGCGGACGCGCAACCCCAGCGCCTCCAGCCGGTGGATGTATTCTTCGAGGGCCTGCAGGACATGCTCGCGGTTGGTCAGAAGGATATCGGTCATCATCTCGAGGTTGGAAGCCGCCAGCCGCGACGTATCGCGAAAGCCCGGCCCGACGAGCGCGGAAGCGGAAGGCAGGCGCCGGGCGGTTTGTGCCAGCGCCACCGCCACCAAGTGCGGCAGATGGCTGGTGCTCGCCACCAGCGTATCGTGTTCGGCGGCGCCGAGCTCCAGCGGGAGGGCGCCGAGGACCGCGGCCAACTGCCGGCCGGCATCCGCCGCGTACGGCTCCGATCCGTCAATGGGGGTGAGTACGAATGGTGCGCCGCGGTACAGCCCGGGATCCGCATGGCGGATCCCCTGGACTTCGCGCCCGCAAATCGGATGTCCGCCGACCGGGGAGTAGCCCTCGCCGAGCGCCTCCATCGCCTTGACGATTTCGCTTTTGGTGGAGCCGATGTCGATGACGATCCGGCGTTCCCCGCGCGGCGGACGGATCTCCGAAAGCTCCCGCAGAAGCGCCAGGATCGTGCGGACCGGCGCCGCCAGAACAATCAAATCGGATTTGGCAACCAAGTCCGGCAGGTGGAGCGCCAGCTCGTCGACCGCCCCCCGCTCCAGCGCCGCCTGGTCCGCGACGGGATCCGAATCCAATCCGATCCGCCGGCGGCATTTTCCAGATAATCCGAGCGCCAGCGAACCGCCCATCAGTCCCAGTCCGACGATGCCGACGACAAAATCTTGGATCCTATGCGACTCTGCGTTTTCGGGGGGCATGGCAAAAGGATCTTCTATTCCTCAAATCGGAAATCATGGAGCTGCGGGAAGCTGTCCTGCCGGTCGGGCGAAGTCCGGGCCGCCGGTCCGCCCGGGACGTTTTCCGACCCCCGGATATGGGAATGCCTTGCCCGGGCGACCACCGGGCAGATCGCAACCGCCGGCAGCCGTCGAGCCGGGCGGCGCCGATGCGCGGCGTCCGCGATTCTACGCCATTCGGGGCAACGCCGCCGCGGATCCGCCTAACTCCGCCCTACGGCGGCGGCGATTCGCTTTACCCGCATAACCATCTCGGCGAACGATTCCGGCCGCAGGCTTTGCGCGCCGTCGGAAAGCGCTTCTTCCGGATGCGGATGGACTTCGATGATCAAGCCGTCCGCCCCGGCGGCGATCGCCGCACGGGAGACCGGCTCGATGTATTCGCCCTTTCCGGTGGAGTGGCTCGGATCCACGATCACCGGCAGATGCGAGAGCCGCTTGACGACCGGAATGGCGTTGATGTCGGTGGTGTTGCGGGTGGCGGTCTCGAAGGTGCGGATTCCGCGCTCGCACAGGACGACCCGCGTATTCCCGCTGGAAAGGAGGTATTCGGCGGCCATCAGCCACTCTTCGACCGTGGCGCTGATCCCGCGCTTGAGCAGGACCGGGTGCCCGCTTTTCCCCACTTCCAGCAGGAGGGGGAAGTTTTGCATGTTGCGCGCGCCGATCTGAAGCATGTCGGCGTACTTCACGACCGTCCCGACCTGATCGGGAGCCATCACCTCCGTCACCACCGGCAGGCCGGTGGCGTCGCGGGCTTCGGCCAGCAGCTTTAATCCTTCCTCGGCCATGCCTTGGAAGGAATACGGCGAGGACCGCGGCTTGTACGCCCCGCCGCGGAGCATGTGCGCCCCGGCCGCCTTGACGGCCTGCGCGGTTTCCAGGATCTGCTCGCGGCTTTCCACGGCGCACGGCCCGGCGATGAACACCACCGCTTCGCCGCCGATGACGGCCGATCCCACGCGCACGACCGTGTTTTCCGGACGCGCGTCGCGCGACGCCAGCTTGTACGGCTTGAGGATCCGGACCACCCGCTCCACCCCCGGCAGGATCTCCATCTGCTCCCAGTCGATCGGCCGCTCGTCCCCGAGCACGCCGATCACCGTGCGCTCCTCGCCGCGGGAGACGTTCGCGCCGTATCCCATTTGCCGGATGTGACGCACGGTCTCCTCGATATCCTCGCTCTTGGCATGGTTTTGCATGACAATCACCATAATCCCTCTCCGTTTCTTGAAAATTCCGGCCGCCCGTCCGCCTGCGCGCTCATTTGGTTTCCCCCAGGGTCCGGGTCGGGTAGGAGCCCAATTGGCGCACAAACTCCGTATGCGTGCTCAGTTCCGCCAACACGTCGATCACCTTCGGATCGGATGCATCGCCTTCAAAATCCAGATAGAACAGGTAGTGCCAGGGCTTCTTGCGGTCCGGGCGGGATTCGATCTTGCAGAGGTTGATTCCGCGCCGGGCAAGCACGTTCAGGCAGGCGTGAAGCGCGCCGGGTTTGTGCCGGGTGGCGAAAATCAGCGAAGTCTTGGCCGGCTTCGCCACCGGGCGGTTCTCCTTGGCCAACAGGAGAAACCGCGTGTAGTTCACCTGGATGTCCTGGATCGAACGGGCGATGACGTTCAAGCCGTACAGGCGTGCCGCGGTTTCGCTGGCGATCGCCGCCCGGTCCGGTCGCTTTTCCTGGGCGAGGATCCGGGCCGCGCCGGCGGTGTCGTAGACCGGCACCGCTTCCCAATGCTGGGAGGCGATCCAGCGCGCGCACTGTTCCAGCGCCTGGGGATGGCTGATCACCTGGCGGACCGTTTCGACTTCCACGCCGGGGGCCAGCATCGCGCACTCCCGGACCGGAAGGATGTATTCGCCGATGATGTGCAGGTCGTTTTCAAGCAACAGATCGTAGGAGGTGTGGATCGACCCGGTGGTCGAATTCTCGACCGGCAGCAAGCCGGCCTCCGCGCGGCTGCTGGTCACCGCCAGGCAGATTTCCTGGAACGTGCGGCAGGGGATCCGCGAGGTCTCCGCGCCCAATCCAAGCAGGATGGCCTCTTCCGAGAAGGCGCCGTGCTCCCCCTGGAAGGCGATCGAGACCGGCGCGCGGAAAGGAGCCGGGGCCGGTTTTTCCGCCGGCGCCGCCGCCAAATCCGGCCTCAACGATTCCGCCTCGTGAAGGTACACGTGGCGGATCTCCTCCGGTGACCGCGCGGTGTTCCAGAGGATCAGCACGCGGATGCAGCGCGGGATGCTGCCGGCCACGTCGATCTCGTGGGTGCAGAGCATGGCCGTATCGTTCCAGCCGATCTCGCGGGCGGCCGTCGCCGGGAAGGCAGCGTTTAAATCCGGCGTGGTGGTGAAGACGATCGACGCCAACTCCTCCGGCTGGAAGCCGTTGCGCTTTTGGATTTCCGTCAGCAATTCCTTCGTACGCCCGAGCAGATCCTCGGAATGGTTGCCGGGCGAGGTGGTCGCCCCTCGAATTCCCCGAACGGGCATGCTGGCCTCCGAATGCCCCGCCGGTCCGGCCGCCAGCCGGATCCGCGGGGGGGATAAAAAAAACCGCGAGGCCGTCTGGCCTCGCGGTATGTTTTGGGAAGGTTGCTGGTTCCGGACCTTCTTAACGCGAAGCGACGGCTGCTTGGCGGTAGCCGTAAAAATACGCGTAAAAGAAGAAAGCCCGGTTCGGTTGCATCGTGGGCGGCATATTAACATGCTCGGCCGATTCCGTCAAGCCCGACCTCGACCCAACCTTAGTGTCCGACCGCGGAGGCCGCTTTCCTCTTTCCAAGCGGCGCTGAGGATTGCTCCCCGCCTGGTAAACACCGCCGCAATCCGACCCCGCAGGTACGCGAGGAGCGACGGCCCGGTTCCCGGGAACGCCGGCAGGGTTCCCGCCGCCCTTTTTGACATATTATGGCCGCAAATGTATCATGGGGAAAAATCCGTAGAAACCGGTCCATCCCCATCCTACAGCGTCAACCTTCAGTGCTTCAAGGCGCCATCTCAAGCACAGGGCGCGGTTCCGGCCTTGGGGAAAAATCAATCCGCCGGATGAATCCCGCGATTACGGGAGGAAGGATATGATCAACCTTTTCTTTCGGTCTGCGCTGGTTTTGGCCCTTTTGTTCGGCCTGCTGTTCGCGGTCGGGATGGGGGTGGTGATTTACTTCGACCTCCCGTCCGTCGTCGCGGTGGCCTTCGCCCTGGGAGCCCTCCTGCTCCAATACGTCCTCGGGCCGTTCGTCTTGGAACTGATTTACAAAATCGAATGGCGGGAGGCCAACAGCCTTGATCCGCAGCTCGCGGCGTTCATGGAGAAGGTCTGCGCCGAGCATGGGATTCCCGCGCCGCGCTTCGGCGTGATCCGCGACGGCAACCCGAACGCCTTCACCTTCGGCCACTACCCGGGCGACGCGCGCCTGGTGGTGATCTCGGGGCTGATGGACCGCCTCGATCCGGAGGAACGCCAGGCCGTCGTCGCGCACGAGCTGGGTCACATCGCCCACTGGGATTTCGTAGTGATGACCATGGCCGCCGCCATCCCGCTGGTGCTGTACGTCCTCTACATCACCATTCGCGGAAGCGGACGGCAAAAGTACCGCAGCGGAGGGTACGCAGCTCTGATCGGCTTGCTGTCGTATGCGGCGTACATCATCAGCCAATACATCGTTCTTATGCTCTCGCGGATCCGGGAATATTACGCCGACCAATTCTCGGGGGAACAAACCCGCAACCCCGATGCGCTGTCCTCGGCGCTGGTGAAAATCGCCTACGGGCTGGCCCGTGCGCCGAAGGAAGCAGGCAAAAAAGACGACTCCCGCATGGTTGCGGGAAGGGCTTTCGGCATCTTCGACCCCAAAGTGGCCCAAACCCTCGCGTTGATCGGCGCCGGAACCGGCGCGGTTTCCGCCGCCGCGATAGAAGACGCGATGAAATGGGATCTCTGGAATCCTTGGGCCGGCCTTTTCGAGTTGAATTCCTCGCATCCCCTGCCGGCCAAGCGAATTCGGGCGTTGGAACAACAAACCCGGGAGTATCGGCCAACCTCGCGGTTTCGCTTCCAAGCCGAGCGTCCGGAAAGCTATTGGGACGAGTTCCTGGTGGACGGCTTGGTGCAATGCCTCCCGCTCCTCGGATTGCTCGGCGGGACCGCCGCCTCCCTGGCGCTGGGAATCGCGCTCGGCGCGAGTTGGAAATTGCTGGGGATCGCCCTGCTCTGCACCTTCGGTGGATGGTGGCTGCAGCGAAGGTTCTCCTACCGCCACGCTTTCGACGAAGCGCGCAACGTGAAATCCCTGATCGGCGAAGTGAAAGTGTCCGCTGTCCGTTCCATCCCCTGCACGATCGCGGGAAAAATCATCGGCCGCGGGGTGCCGGGCCTCTTCTATTCGGAGGACTTTGTGCTGCAGGATGACTCCGGGTTTCTTGTCCTGGATTACCGCCAGCCGTTGCGGATAGTCGAATTCCTCTTAGGTTGGCGGAAAGCCGAAAAGCTGATCGGCCTGCAAGGCAGCGCAACCGGGTGGTACCGCCGGGCCCCCCGGCCCTACTTCGAACTGCGCACATTGACCCTGGAAACCGGAGAAAAGGTCACCAGCTACGTCTACCCCCTGACTCAATCCTTGGTCTACGCGGGATTGGACGCCGGAATCCTGATGACGATTCTGGCATAACGGCCCGCGCCGTTGCGGCGCCGCCGGTGACGCTTTGCCTCCGGCAGGCGGGGGAGGCAAAGCGTCCGGACTGCTGACAGGATGCGACGCGGTTCGTCCCGAACCGCGCGGCTCCCCTTCGATCCCCCGCCTGTCAACTCAACCAATCGCTTCCCTTGAGACGGGACAACATGCCATTGACCATCGTCATTACCCGCGATTTCGACCAGATGAGCAAGGCGGCGGCCGCCATCGTCGAGGAGGACATCCGCAAGCGGCAAGCGGCGGCCGAGGAGTACGTACTCGGCCTCGCCACGGGCAGTTCCCCCACCGGGCTGTACCAAAATCTCGCGGAAGCTTTCAACTCCGGGCGGATCGATCCGGGTCGGATCCGATCCTTCAACCTCGACGAATACGTGGGCCTGCCCGGGGAGAACGCGCAGCAGCGCGGACTGCATTCAGAATCCTACTGTTTTTTCATGATCTCGGTCTTGTTCTCCCGGCTGAACCGCAAATTCCGGGAAACCAACGTGCCTTGGGGAACGTTGATCGACCAGAACGAATTAATCGATGCGCTGGAGCGGCATCCGGATTGCTACGAGTTGCAAGGCGCCGATCAGGGAAAAGCCGTCGTCATCCGGTCCGGCGCCTGCGGCTTTCTGCGCGAGGTGCAAGAACGGATTCTCGACGCCTATGTGCGGAAAATCGCCGGTTGCGGCGGAATCGACCTTCACGTGGTCGGGATCGGCGGACGGGGCCATGTCGGATTCCACGAAACCGGGATCCCTTTCGAGGGCAATCCCATGCTGCTTGTCCGCTTGGACGACAGCACGGTGGAGAACGCCGTCGCAGATGGGCACTTCGCCTCGGTTGACACCAGCCCGCGCTACGCGGTCTCGATGGGCGTGGAGCTGATCTTTCAGGCCAAGACGGTCGTTCTGCTCGCCAACGGCGCCCGGAAAACCAGCCCGGTATGCGAGGCGGTCCTGGGGCCGGTGACCTGCGCAGTCCCGGCATCCTACGGCCAGGCATTCGCAAAGCGGGGCGGGCGGATGGTGTTTGTCCTGGACGAAACGGCCGGCGCCCAGCTGTTGGCCCGCCGGCCCGAGGTCGAGGCGCGCGGGTATGAAATGGTCGACGCCCGCGGATGACCCGCAGGGGAAAGTCGGATCCGGCGGCACGCCGCGCTCGATCCTTGGAAAAGATTCCGGAGCCGAAGCCCATGCGGGAATCGATCATCGGTTTGTTGAAGCAATCCGGTCCCCAAACCGGAGCCGGACTCCATCAAGCCTTGGGCGGCGAGGCGTTTCCGCTGTGGAAGGCCTGCCTACTGTCGCCCGCACTCGCGGTCCGCAGGATCGGCCGGCGATATTTGCGCCTTGACCGGCGGGTGGCCGGATACCTGCGCCTGTCCCCTTCGATTTTGCGGGAGTTCCTCACCTACACGGCGGTGGGCTTGGCGAAGGATCCCGCCGCGCTGGACAGGCGTGCGCGGGAACTCCATTCGACGATCCAAGAAATCAGCCGCAAGAAACGGGAGCTTGCAACGCAGATTCTGACCGAGATCGCCGAACCTTTCGCCGCCGGGGGCGAAGGCCAGCAACCTTTTTGTGCGGTCTTGGCCGGCGATATCGTCTATGAAATGGCCCATGCCGTGGACAGGCCGGAACGCAGTACGGGCAGCATGGTTTGCGGGTCGGATTTGGACATCGTGGTGGTCGTCGGGGACGAGGCGCCCGATGACCTGGTCGCCCGGCTGGACGAAGCCGTGTACCGGAAAAAGTATCAATACCTCAAGCACCCCGCCTTCCGCGAGGAAATCGATTACGTCGTCAAGCGGTTCCAAAAATTGCGGGAGCAATCCGCTTTCGATACCTTCGAACGGATGTTGGCATGCAAAATATTCGACGAATCCGTGCGGATCTGCGGCAGTCCGGAACTTTTTGCGCAAGGGAAGCAGCTGCTTCGCGAGTGCGGGGTCGTCGAGCGGCTACGGTCGATGGAGGAAGCGGCCGCCCGGGCGCGGGAACAGCAGGAACGGCAATTGCTCGCCGCCGAGGAGAACCCGACCCGTGACGACCTCGGGCTTTTTTACACCGACGACGAATCCGAGGAATTCGAGTGATCTCCGCCCCGGCACGGCCCGCAGGACCGGTCCTACGACCCGGCGCTTTAACAATGCTTCACCGCCGCTCCCCACACGGCCGGCGCTTAAAAAAAACACGACCGCATAGGGAAAATACTCCGCCGGCCGAATAACGGTAATAGGCAAGCACGGTCCGATTACGAAAGGCTGTTTTTCCATCTGGATTTCCCGCTTTCGGCAGCCTCGGCAATGGAAAGCCGGAAGAGTAATCGTGGAAAGAACCAGTTCCTCTTTCCCAACCTACCTTTTTTTTCATCTTTCCCCCCTCATTCCATCCTCCCGTCACTGTTCTGCACTCCGCGCGGGACAGGCGTTCCGGGATACATTCTCCCAGCCCATCTCTTAAGACTGACGGATTCGATTAATTGCATTTTCCGCTGTTGTGGGGCTGGGAAGCCGGTCCCGGTGCAATTCCGGAAAAGGTACCCGAGATGCGGATGAAGGATAGGCTGAGGAGAACCCGGGGGTGTACTTCCTTAGAGTTTTTATCCCTTGGAGAGATTTCCATTCCCTTTCAGGGACCCGCCTAGTCCTCAAAATGCAGCCGGAGGATATCCGCCCCAAAACGGATCTCCATTTGCGGCGCGTCCATTTCACACGTGCAATATGGGTTCTCGTAGTGTTTGAAATTCCCGAGCGGTTGTTCCTTTCCGTCGAGTAGAAACGGGGATTCCCACCCGAAACGACACTGCCCGCCGCGCAGGCCGGTGACCTCCACCCGGTCGCCGTCGACTTTCAAAGGCATCTCCAGCACCCTGCTCTTGAAGGATTCAAAATCCCCGTCCAGGGCGGCCCGCCCCATCTGGCACACCCACACGTTGGGCGTTCCGGTCGAGCGCAACTCACGAAAAGCGCTGTCGCCTGTTTTCATGAACTCCAGCCCCCGGGCGGCCGTCAGGGCGATATAGCCGTCCCCGACCCGGCCAAAAGCCCATCCCTCCCGGATCTCGTATCCGTCCATCCCGTGCACCGGAAAATAGGCGTGGGTATATCCCATCCAATCGTCGTCCTCCGGCCGGTAGATTGCGACGAGCAGATCCTTCCACTGGGCGACGCGGGGCAGGCGGACGTTTCCAAGCCAGAAATTCGGGCGGCGGGCGTCTTCTTCCGAGGCACAAGCCGGGTGGGAGGCGAACACCGTCACCGCCGGGCTCAGGGTGGCCTGCCAGATGTGCTCCCGCGAACCCATTTCGCCGGCTCTCCAATCCTGAGCGGAGCACAACATTCCGTCTGGGGTTTTGTACGTCACTTTGTCCACAACGGCTCCGCCCGGCTCCCCCGCCGCGTGCCGTTCGCGGCTCCAGATTTCCGCGGGCGAATCGGCGGCGATCGCCGCGATTAAGGGGGGGAGCTCGTACGTCGAGCACGCCAAGCTCACCGGCGCGGCGTTCCGCGCGTTAAAAATTCCCATGCCCCACAACAGGCGGGTGATTCCGGAGGCGGCTTCGCGGTATCCGGTCAGGATTTGGGAAGTCTGCGCGCGCCCCTGGGTGGAACCGAATACTCCGCGGAAGGAATTGACGGCGATGGTGAAAAACAGCTTGTCCAGCACGAGCGCCGCCAGCTCCACCATCCGGTCGTCTTCGGCGAGGCTGGTGAGGGTGGAGAGGGCAAGGACGATCTCCGCGAATCCGAGGCTGGAATCCCATTCCGCAAAACCGCGGCGCAGCCGCTTCTCCAGCCACTCCGCGGCCAGCCGTTCCCCCTTCTCCCGGTGCCGCCGTCCGGTCATTCCGGAGTGGACAAAGACCCCATCCGGATGCAGCTGTCCCGCCAGGATCTCGCAGGCGTGGAAGAGGATGGCGCGGCTTTCGCCGCGGAAATCCATGGCGTCGCCGCCCGGCTCGTCGTCCCAATACCGATAGCCGAGAATGCATGTTTCGAGCGGCGGAAGCAGGTCCGCTGGAAACCGTTCTGCCTTGGAATAGCGGAACTCCGCCCCCAGCAAGCCGCACAGCGAAAGCACCGAATCGGCGGCATGCGCGTTCACCTCCTCCGCAGCCTGCCGGACAGCCGAAGGATCCAGATCCTTCCACCAGCCCCCCTCCATTTTCGCGATCTCGGAGAACAAGCCGCTTCGGCGGCGGGCGGCATCCTGCAGGCACTCGCGTTTCCGTTCCGGATAGGTTCCGTATGGCCGGAGGGAAAACTCGTTCGTCACCGTGGACAGATCCCGGTAGCGGGTGATCCGGACGTTCTTCTCGTAGAATTCCTCGGGGATCGGCAAAAACCGCAACCGGTAGTCGCCCTCCGGGGATTGGTAGGGATACCCCATCGGCTGTTGGGCTTCGGACCGCGTGCCGTCCCGCTTGGCCTCGGCGTATATTCTGGCTTCGGGCGACTGCAGGCGGATCACGAAAGGAACCTCGGCCGTACGTTTCCCTTCCGGCAAATAGACCATGATCTTCTCGTTGCGGGTGAAAACATCCTGCCGGGTATGACAGGCTTCAAACAACTCTTCCAGCTTCAGCCGGTAGCGCGCCGCCGGAGCGCAGGTCGGAATGCGGACCGCTTTTTCGTCGGGTCCTTTCTTCTCCGGCAGACCGGTCAACCGCAGGGCCATGGCCAGCGGGCCTGCGCGCACGGCGACGGATTCGAACCGCACCACCAATCGGTTGACACCCTCGCTGATCCGGGCCGGGAAAGCGGCCGTGGCCGGCAGCGGTTCCTGAAAGTGCTCCCGGCGGTGGATATGCCGTCCGTTGATCCACAAATCCGCCGGACCATGGGTTGTGAGGCGGACGGTCACATCCCGGTCCGTCGTACTCCAGAGTTCGGCATAGGCCCAGGCGCGAAGATAGCGGACGGAGGGGTAGTCGGCGGAAAGATCCACCAAATGGTCATGCCGGGTCCGCACGTACCGCCACCGATCTTTAATTTCACCGATGTGATACTCCCCGTACTCCACCGGATCGCCCTCGACACCGATGTCCGCTTGATGAAAACGCCTTGCGATCCGCCGCTTCTCTTCCGCCCCGGCGGGGGATTGCTCGATCTCCACCGGAACGGCCTGCGGTCCGGCCACCAGCCAATGGTGAATGTAGCCGTCGGCCAAGGGGTATCCCAGGGTTTCCATCGTCATGCTTTTCTCCCGGTCCAGCGGAGGGAAACGGCAACCGCCATCCTGAAATTAAGGCGTCCTTTCGCAACGATCTGCAGGGAATCGGCCGCGCGGTAAATGTCCTTGGTCGGCTGCGGCGTCCGCCGGGAAGCGCCCGGCGAAGCGGCCGGAAAGCGCCAACATCCCCGCACCCGCCGCACCTTCCAGCGCCGTCAGCAGAAAGCTGACCCGGTCGGCGGGATGGAACCCGTAGGCCATGAGGCAGGCCTCCCCCAGAGCAAGGACCAGCAACAGCTCACCGAGAATCCGAAGGACGCTTCCCCAAAACGTCCCCCGGCCTGCCGACCGTTTCAAGTGTTCCAGGCTGACGAGGAAAAAAACCAACCAGATCAGCCCGGCGATCATGCAATAGGCAATGTGCGCCAAAGGAACGACGTACTGGTCGCCGTGCAGTGTCCGGACGACGAACACCAGCCACAATTCGTGCCCCAGGGAGGCAATGACCATCGCCAGCAGAAATCCGGCCGTCCAGTCCAACAGGATCCGGAACCTCGAACAACCGCGCGCGCACGGGATTCCCGCCGATCCGTTGGGCGGCCGCCGGGATTCGTTCATCATGCGGGATCGAGCCGGCGGTAACTCTCCGGCGGCCCCAAATAACTCGGCTTCACGCCGCCGGTGTCGACGACAAGCTTCTCGAGGACCACGCCCGGATCCACCATCCAGAATTTTAAGACATGCTCTCCCGGCGCTCCGAGGTCGTGTTCGGAATCGGCGAGGATGATGTTGTCGCTGACCGCCTTCATCCAATCCGGATGGGGATTCGTCACCAGGAAACGTACGGTCCGCGGAGGCTCGTCGTCGAAGGAAACGCCGTAGCGCAGGCCTTGGGCATTCCGGAAGTCGAGGGTCGGAGCCAGATACGCCAGCACGCGCACCTTGCCGCCGCGGAAGAGATGCATCCGGTATTCCAAGCGGGGAGTTTCGCCGCCGGGGGTTTGGCTCGGAGCCGTGACCGGCATCGGGGTCATGCCCGAAAGGGTCCGGCCGAAATCCGGGATCCGCAGCCAGCGGACCGACGCCGTCTCCACCGCCCGGCTGTAGTGCTCCGCTTCCATCGAAACACAGCCGCCGCCCTCGACGAACCCGCACACCTGCTCCGCTTTGGGCGCCGACGGATTATGCACGGGCGCCTGCACCACAACCCGCGCGCCGCGCGGGCCGATGACCGTCAGCGCCGCACGGCTTGCGCCCCGCGGCGCCCTGTCCCAATCCACCCGCACCTCCAGCCGGCGCTCCTTTTCCACCGTGCCCCGGGCCGGGGAGACGGACAGCCAAGGCTGTTCGGTCCGGACCTCGAAGTCGAAAGGCCGGCGGCCGCGATTGAACACTTCCAGGATGCGCGCCGGCCGCCGGTAGCAATCGAATTCCGGCAGAACCGCCTCGGCCGCAGCATGCGGCCACCAAGCGCCGCTGCCCTCCATCGCCACGCCCATGTCCGCCGCGTCGGGGAGCTCGATCTCCCGCAGCTCGGGCATGACGTTTTCCTTCGGCTGCTGCCAGGTCGTGTATCCGATGTGCGTCTGGTCCATCATGTGGTTCCATTTGCCCGCCGCCATCGTTTCGTTGTAATAGCGGGAATACTCCGCGTCCCTGGCAAACAGCCTCCGGACCTCTTCGGCCAAGTCGTTGGTCGCGGCCCGGCCCTGGCCGGCGTACAGGCGGTTGCGGCCGGCCGCGACGTAAAGCGCGTTCAGGTTGGCGCAAGCCTTCACCGGGTGGAGCACCAGCTGGTGGTAGGCATCTCGATATTCCTCCGGCAGGGCGTTTTGAAGCCGCTCGGCTTCCTCGGCCAACCGGTGGTATTCGCCGGCAACAGTTTCGGCTTCGCGGTAGTTCACCTGACTGTACGTTTCCGGGCTGAGCAGTTCGGGCTTGCGGCGGCTGTTGAACTGCGTGTACTGGGCGAGAATCCGGGCGACGGCTTCCGCGTGCCCGGGGCCGAACTGTTGTTCGGCCCAAAGTCGGGTGTATTCGGGCAGGCGTTCCGCCGGCCAGGTTTCGGGCTTCCAGGCGTAGTCCAGGAAGAAGGACGCCGGAAACTCCATCGGCTTGATGTCGCCGACGTTGACGATCCATATCCGCCGCACGCCGTGGCGGTACGCCAGATGCATCTGCTCCCAGGTCCGCGCAATCGGGCTGGTGTTCAGCCACTTGTAATTGCGCGGATCGCCCACGTAATCGAAATGGTAGTAGACGCCGTATCCGCCGCTCCGGGGCGGCGCGCCGGGCTCAGGCAAGCGGCGGATATTGCCCCAGTTGTCGTCGGAAAAGAGCAGGGTGACGTCGTCGGGCACCTGCATGCCCTGGTCGTAGTATTCCTGCACCTCTTTGTAGAGCGCCCATTGCTGCGGAATTTCGGCCGGATCCTTCCCGGTGAGGCGGGCGAGGATCCCACGCTGATCCCGGATGATCCGCTGCAGAAGTTCGAGGTTCGTCTCTGTGGTCATCGGCATATCGCCGTCGCCGCGCATGCCCAGGGTGACGATGGTTTCCTTCTGGCCCATGCTGCGGATGCCGGCCTCCCAGAATTCCCTCAGGACCTGCTCGTTGGCTTGGTAGTTCCAGGATCCGGTTCCGTAGCGCGACCATTCCTGATGCGCCCGCATCATCGGCTCGTGGTGCGAAGTCCCGATCACGATCCCAAACAGGTCGGCCGACTCCGGATTCAGGCGGTCGTCGTCGTAAAAGGCGCGCCCCCACATCGCCGGCCAGAGCAGGTTGCCCTTCAAACGCAGGATCAGCTCGAAGACCTTTTCGTAAAAGGCATGGTTGAACCCGCCGAAGGTTTCGTGCGCCCACTTGTCGAGCGAGGGCGATTCGTCGTTGATGAAAATGCCGCGGTAGACCACGGCCGGCTCGCCCAGGGTGTGGCGCCCCGGCAGGACGAACAGCCCGCGCCGCTTCGGCACCGGCACGTCCGCCCACCAATACCAGGGTGAGACGCCGATCCGCAGGGAAAGGTCGAGCATTCCATACAGCGTTCCGCGCTTGTCGCTGCCGGCGATCACCAGCGCGCTTTCCAGGCCGGGAAGCGGATGGCGGACCGTTTGCAGAACGAACGCCTCCCGCTTTCCGGCCAAGCCCACCGCGTCGAACGTCCCGGCTTTCCCCAGCCGGTCGAGGAGCGGACTGCGGCCGAGCGTCCCGATCAGAACCGCCGCCTTCGCGCACGGAACCGAGTCCTGGAGCAGGTCGGGCTCCGCGTCCGTCACCCGGCGGAGATCCTCCTGCAGCAGCCGGGCGATCCGGACCACTCCCGGATGATCCTCCGGGGAGACGCACAAAGGCGCGGATCGCCGCGTAGTCGACAACGGAAAGGCCCCTTCCCGTTCCTCGAAGGAGATATAGGAAGGAGCCCTCGCGGCAAAAGGATCGAGCGTAGCTTCGACCATAGCGTCACCTCCTGGACGGGGATCCGCACGCCCGTCCTCCATCCGCGCCGAAGAAAAAGGCCGAGATTCCTCCTCCGGCTATCTTGGCCTTTCCCGGTGCGGTCGGCAAGCGGACGTATTGTATTCTATCCCGACGGCGGCTTGTAGAGAACGCAGCGCACTTCGTGCCCCGGCTCGACGATCACGCGGGGCGGTTCTTCCTTCTCGCACACGCCCGGAACGCGCCGGGCGCAGCGCGGATGAAACGGGCAGCCTTTGGGAAGGTTGTACGGATCCGGCACCGAACCGCTGATGGACGCCAGCCGCTCTGCGCGCCCCTGCTTAAACCCCAGGCGCGGGATGGATTGCAGCAGCGCCTGGGTGTAGGGATGCAGGGGGTTATAGAACAGCTCGTCCACCGCGGCGTCTTCCACCACCTTCCCCAGGTACATCACCGCCACCCGGTCCGCCATCTGCGCGATCACCCCCAGGTTGTGGGTGATGAACAGGATCGACATCCCGAGCTCCTCCTGCAGGCGGCGCATCAGGGCAAGGATCTGGGCTTCGGTGGTCACGTCGAGCGCGGTGGTGGGTTCGTCGGCGATCAGCAGGCTGGGATGGCACGAAAGCGCCATGGCGATCATCGCCCGCTGGCGCATGCCGCCGGAAAGCTCGTGCGGGTAGCGGTCGACGGTGCGCCCGGGGAGGGGCATGCCGACATGGTCGAGCATTTCGATGGCCCGCTCGCGCGCCAATTTCGGCGACAATTTTTGGTGCAGGGAAATCACTTCCCCGATCTGGTTGCCGATGGTGTGGACCGGGCTGAGGGATGTCATCGGCTCCTGAAACACCATCGAAATCTCGGCGCCGCGGATCGCGCGGATGGCCTCCCCCTGCGGATCGAGCTTGGCCAGGTCGATGATTTCCGCCGACGGACTCCCGCGCCGGTCCGCGCCGGGCTCGCACAACTGGTGATGGAACAGGATTTTGCCGTCGACCACCCGTCCACCCTTGGCGACGATCTGCATGATCGACCGCGCGGCGACGCTTTTTCCGCAGCCGCTCTCGCCCACCACCCCAAGGGTACTGCACTTGCGGATCTCCATGTCGGCGCCGTCGACGGCCTTGACCGTCCCCTCGTCGAGGAAGAAATAGGTTTTCAGGTCCGTCATTTTCAGGAGCAGGTTGTTTTGGTCCAAGGCTGACTCCTACCGCGCGTAGGGATCGGCGGCGTCGCGCATTCCGTCGCCCAGGAAGTTGAACGCCAGCACGGTCGAGATGACCGCCACCGCCGGCCAAAAGACCCACGGCGTCAGCGCGATCGAGCGGACGTTTTGCGCCTCGGCCAGCAGCACGCCCCAGCTGACGGCCGGCGCGCGCAGGCCCAAGCCGATGAAGCTTAAACTCGTCTCGCTCAGGATCATGTACGGAACGGCCAGGGTGAGGATGGCGATGATGTAGCTCAGGAAAGAGGGCACCATATGCACCAGGATGATGCGCCCCTCGCTCGAGCCCGTCAGCCGGGCCGATAGGATGAAATCCTCCTCGCGCATCGCTAGGAAGCGGCCGCGCACCGTGCGGGCCATGCTCGTCCAGCCGACCAGCGAAAGGATGATCGAAATGGCGAAATACACCTTAAGGACCGACCACTCCAGGGGCAGCGCGGCCGAGAGCGCCATCCACAGCGGGATGTGCGGAATGGATCGGATGAATTCGATGATCCGCTGGATGACGTTGTCGACGCCGCCGCCGTAGTAGCCCGAAATTCCGCCGATGATGATCCCCGCGCTCAGGCTGATGGCTACGCCGATCAGGCCGATCGAGAGCGAAATGCGCCCGCCGTAAATCGTCATGGTGAACACATCGCGCCCGATCCGGTCGGCGCCGAAGAGCATCAGGCGCTCCTCCTCGGTCGACGCGTCCAACCCGAACAGGTGGATGTCGGTTTCCCACAGCCCCCAAAATTTGTAGGGCGGGCCTTTGACAAAGAGCTTGATCGGATGCCGGATTTCGGGGTTTTCGGTGTAGATGGTGCGCAGGGTTTCCGGATCCCGCGAGACCTCGCTTTGATACACGAACGGGAGGTGCAGCCTGCCCGAGGCGTCGACGAGGCGGATGACCGACGGCGGCGCCGATTTGTAGCGGGCGAGGGTTTCATCCGGCAGATAGGGCGAAGCGAACTCGCAGAAGACCGCCAACAGGTACATGAAAACCAGGAACACGCTGCTCGCCACCGCCATCTTGTGCTTGCGGAACTTCCACCACATCATCGTCAGCGGCGAAGCGACGGCGATCTTCTCCTCTATCTGGGCTTCCTTTTCCAAGACAACCTTGGGCGGCTTCGGCATATTCCCTCGCGGCGGCACGGAAGGCGCGGCCCTCCGGTTCACGTCATGCGGATGCGCGGGTCGACCCACGCCAGGAGAATGTCGGACACCAGGGTTCCGATCACCGTCATGATGCTGAGCAGGAACAGGAAACTGCCCGCCAGGTACATATCTTGGGCGGTCAGCGCGTTGAGCAGCATCGGGCCTTCGGTCTCCAGGTTGAGGACGATCGACAGCAAGGTGGCTCCGCCGATCAGGTTGGCCAGTTCCCAGCCCACGGTGCTGAAGAAGGGGTTGAGCGCCACGCGGACCGGGTACTTCCAGATGACACGCCCTTCCTTCAGCCCTTTGGAGCGCGCCGTCTCGACGTACGGTTTGTTGAGCTCGTCCAGCAAATTGGCGCGGGTGGTGCGCAGCCCGCCGGCCGTCCCGTTGAACGCCAGGATCGAAATCGGAATCCAGATGTGCTTGGCCAGGTCGACGACCTTCTCCCACGACCAGGGCGCCAGCAGATATTTGTCGGAAAACAGTCCTCCCACGGAAAGCCCGAGGGAGTTCATGGCAACGTACATCACGACCAGCCCCAGCAAAAAGCTGGGCGTGCCGATCCCCATAAAGCTGATGAAGGTTACGACGTAATCGACGATGGAATATTGGTGCGTGGCGGAATACACCCCGAGCGGGATGGCGATGAACCAGCCGACGATCAGCGAGACCACCGACAGGACCATCGAAAGCGCCATCCGCTGCCAGATCAGGTCCTTGACCGGCACCTGCAACGACATCGACTGCCCCCAGTCGTTGCGGGATACGATCCCCCAGATCCACTTTGCGTATTGCACGTAGACGGGCTGGTTCAGCCCATAGCGTTCGCGCATCACTTCCAATTCGGCCTCGTCGACGACTTCGCCCTGGGACCGCAGGCTGGCGGCGTACGAGGTCAGGAAATCCCCCGGCGGCAGCTGGATGATGATGAAGGTGATGATGGAGATGACGATCAGCGTCGGGATCATGATCGCGATCCGGCGCAGGATGTATCCGAGCATGCGTTACCTCCGGCGGGGGATTGCCGTCTCATCCCGATTCGCGGTTTTTCCCGGGGAGGAGGATTCTCCGCCCGGGAACGGCGTTCCCCCCTCCCTTGCGGGAAGGGGGAACGCCGTCGGCGATCTGGGATTTGTTACGCGTCGTCCATGTGCTGCGACGGATCCTCCCAGAAGAGCGTTTCGGGATTGCGGACGTACTCGTCGCAGGTGGTGTCGTCGTTCGGGCTGGAGGCGAAGTTCTTGAGCCCGTTCTTGACGATGGTCAGCGCGGGCAGTTCGCCGACCACGCCGATCATGGGCAGTTCCTCGGCCCAGATGTCGAGCATCTGGCGGAAGAGGTCGTTCTGCGCGGCCGGATCGCCGGTCTTGAGGATCTGGTCCCAGAGGTCGTGGAGCTTGCGGACGTAGTGGTCCGCCGGCGGTTCGATGGCGATCGGGTTTTCGGGATCGTCGAAGAACTTGTTGTAGGCGTCGACGAAGGGCCGGTCGCTTGCCACGCCGCGGAAGATGAGGGCTTCGGCCGCGAGCGGGACGACCGTCCGGTCGGCGAACCACCAGGCGGCGTCCATGTCGTTGGAGGTGTAGTGCTGGTTGTAGAGCGTCTGCTCCACGAACTTGTACTCGCACTTCACGCCGACGGCCTTGAACATCTTGACCACCTGCTGGCCGGCGTCCTCGTCGGGCGTTCCGGCGCCGAACTGGCCTTCCAGGACGAAGAAGATCGTCTCCGCGTCTTCGGCGTCCGAATACTTGCGGAAGCCTTCCGCGTCCCTGGCGGCGTATCCGGCGTCGTCGAGCATCTGATTGGCCTTGGCCGGATAGTACTCGATGTAGGCGTTCGAGAGTTTTTCGTAGTACTGCGGCGAGAGGGTCAACGGGCTGTACTGGCGCGGGGTGCCCAGGCCGAGGTAGTTCAACTCGTTGATTCCGGGCCGGTTGATCGCCAGCGAGAGGGCGATCCGCACGTCGCGGTTCATGAAGAACGCGCGCAGCTGCTCGTTCTTGCTGGCCTGGTTGAGCACCACCACCATGTGCCGGGCCGACGGGCAGACCACGACCTGGTAATCGCCGGAGGATTCGTTTTCCTTGAAGTAGGTGTAATCGCCGACCTGCACCCGGCGCGCCTGGAAGTCGATCTCGCCGTTGGCGATCCAGAGGTTGAAGGTCTGGGTGTCGGCGAATTTCCGGCTGTGCACCGCATCGAGGTACGGGAGCTGCATGCCGTCGGAATCGACCCCGAAGAAGTAGGGGTTGCGTTCGATGATCCACTTTTCCGAGTTGAGATCGTTCTTAGCGGTCCAGGGGCCGAGGTGCGGCAGTTCGGTGTTCCACATGTAGAACTGCCGGTTGTCGATCCAGTACTTGTCCCAGGATTCGAAGCCCGCCGCGGTGACCTTGGCCTGCAAGGCGTCCTTGTCGGTCGCCGTGTCCATGATCCATTCCTTCATGTAGTGCTCGGGCGTTCCGATCCCTTCGCGGCCGATGATGTAGATCAACAGCGGTTTGGGGTCCTGGTACTTGAAGATGAAGGTGTAGTCGTCCGGCGTTTCGACCGTCATATAGCGCTTGGCGTCGCTGCTGCCGGTCCACCACTTGCCGTCCGTCGCGGGGTAGAGGGTCTTGTTCAGCTTGACCTGCTCGTACCAAAAGCGGACGTCGCTCGATTTAAATTCCACGCCGTCGGACCACTTCATGCCCTTGCGGATATGGAAGGTGTACTGCGATCCGTCCTCGTTGACCTCCCAGGATTCGCACTGACGCGGCTGCATAACCAGGTCCAGGTCGAACCAGACCATGCCGCGGTCGCAGAGTTTGGACATGCCCCATTTGTCGCCCGGGCCGGTGTAGCCGCGATGGATAATCCCGCCGGAGACGCCGTTGCTGTCCAGGACGGGGGCGACCCACGGATTTTCCGGCAAACGCTCGGCAACCGGCGGCAGTGTGCCGTCGGCGACCAAGGATTCCAGCATGGCCGGTTCTTTATAAGCGGCGCCGGTCTCCACGGTGGGGGCGGCCGTGGGCTTGGGCGCGGTGGTCGGGGCCGGCGTGGGGGTGGCGGTGCCGCAGGCCGCCAGGGTGGTGCCGCCCACGGTCATCGCGGTAACCTGCAAGAATTCGCGTCTGGTGATCTTGCGCTTGCTCATAGGGTTTCCTCCTTGGATGGATTCCAGTCTTGATTCGACGGGATCGTCGTTGCCATCAATGGTCGCCGGGGTTCCTCCTTTCTTCCTGCGCAAATCTCTTCTTCTCGCTCAAAGCGTTCTCCGCAGGCCGGGTTAATTCGCCGACTCCTTTCCGGCGATTTCCGACACCCCGGCCAAAGCCAACTCGTCTGCCCGATGGCAGCTGACGTAATGCTCGGGCGCAATCTCGCGCAACTGCGGCTCCTCCGTCCTGCACCGCTCGATGCAGAAGCGGCACCGCGGGTGGAAATAACATCCGCCGGGCGGGTGGGCCGGGTCGGCCACATCCCCCTGCAGGATGATGGGTGTCGTCCGACGGCGCGGATCGGGCTTGGGCACCGCCGAAAGCAGGGCTTCGGTGTAGGGATGCTTCGGGTTGTAAAACAGCTCCTCGGTGCGCGCGTGCTCCACCAGTTTGCCGACGTACATCACCACCACCCGGTCGCTGATGTGCTCCACCACGCTGAGATCGTGGGAGATGAACAGGTACGTCAGGTTGAAATCCTTCTGCAGGTCCTGCAAAAGGTTCAGGGTTTGGGCCTGGACCGAAACGTCGAGCGCGCTGACGGGCTCGTCGCAAACCACCAATTGCGGATTGAGCGCCAGGGCGCGGGCCACGCCGATCCGCTGGCGTTGGCCCCCCGAAAAAGCGTGCGGGTATCGGATCATATATTCCGGACGAAGGCCGACCACGCGCAGCAATTCGGCGACCCGCTCCCGCAATTCCCTTCCCTTGGCGACTCCGTTGACCAACAGCGGCTCCCCGACGATCTGCAGCAGGTTCATGCGCGGGTTCAGGGAGGAGTATGGGTCCTGGAAGATCATCTGCATGTTCATGCGAATTTGGCGAAGCTGTTTGGAATCCAATTCGGCGACGTTCACCCGTCCGAGTTTGCAGTCGTCAAACCACACTTCGCCGCTGGTCGGATCGTAGGCGCGCATGATCAGCCGCCCGGTGGTGGTTTTTCCGCATCCGCTTTCCCCCACCAGCCCCAGCGTTTCGCCGGGCCGGATGAAAAAGCTGACGTCGTCGACGGCCTTTACGTGTCCGATGACCTTGGTGAAAAAAAAGCCTTTTTGAATCGGGAAATGCTTTTTGAGGTTTCTCACCTCGAGCAAGTACGGGAAGGCCGCCTTCGGTTCGGATCTCATCGCGCCCTTCCGGAATCGGAATGCGCCGGTCGGAGTGCCGCCGGAGATGCCGACCGACGGTTTTCGGAAAAGCCCGCGATCGTCAAGCGGGCGGCGGAAAAAGGACGACCAGGACGAGGTTGTTTTTTTTCGGCCGGCATCACTCCCGCCCTTTGGATTGCCGGTTTGCCACCGCGGTTGAAATTCCTCCCCGCCCGGCGGGATGGGTTGCCGCGGCAGTCCGGATTTCCGAATTTGACCTCGTCCATCCGGCGGCCGCAAAGCGGCTCAGCCGGATCACGCCGGGAGACATCGTAGATCCCAGAACAGTTCAGGTTTTCCGCTGCCTGTCGTCCTGGGGATTTCCGTTCGCCGAATTCATTACAGGTATTGGCCAACCGCAGCGTTCCCCCAGCCCGGATATACCCGGCCAAGGGATCCGAAGCTTGCCCAGGCAGGCAACGCCTTCGGTTTTTGCGAGATTGACAGATCGCCGTTTGGTTTGAACGGGGAAACCACCCTGGGCTTTTTTTATGGAAAAATCGAATAATCGTTCCGGGAGTTGCCGGATTAAACGGCGTCTGCATAGCCCCGGTATCGGCAGAAACCGACGGGAAGCGACAACCGGTATCGCACATTAGTTGTCCGACCGTCGGCGGTACCCGTCGGGCATGAGTCGAATGAGTAATCATGAAAACGTTACCGGAAAATGAATTCGGCTTCTCCCCCCAGCCCGCGCATGATAACCGCCGCGGTTTCCGTCTTCTTCCAAACAGATACTGGTCCGAAAAAGAGGCAACGGAAATCCGTTTTCTTTGGATTGCGAAAGACGATCAAATCGTCTCAAGGATGCGGAAGCGTACAAGGAAAAATCATAGCATCCTTGCATAGGCTAGTCAATGTAGCTGAGCAAATTTTTCATAAATCAAAACGGTTTTCTACAAAGAACAAACGCTTTCCTTTGCTGGTTTTATATCTCCTCAACCTCAGGATCAGCTACCCGTTCCTCCGCCTTCCCCTCGCGCCCCCTTGCTTTCCCTCGCCCCGTTCTTGACAATCGCTCGGGACAGGTTCGATCACCTTTCCCGGAATTGCGCCGGGATCGGTTCCCGGCTCCACAACCTCGGAAAAAGGAGTGCACTTTCCCGAAGCCGTCGATCATGAGATCCGGGCTGGAAAAATGAATCCCGGAACGCCCGTCACGAGCGGAGCGTGTGACGGTGACGGGAGGATCGGATGGGGGGGGAAAAAAAAAGCCTTTCCGGCGGGTTGTGTTTTTCCCGCATCGGGGTGGGCAGACAATTGGTTTTTTCCCGCCGATCCCGCGCATAGAAAATAATCCCGGACAGACCGACATCAACCCGATCCCTCGCCTCTTTCCCGATCCTGCCTGCAGGTCGGAATATCGCCGGCGGGTTCCCCGCGGCGGGACGACCTCCGGACCGCCACCGCGGCGGGATGCCGATCCGAGCGCTTTATGGCTTGGGGTCGTAAAGACCAAGCCGGGAAACGGCGCCGGCGGTTCGGCGCCGGCGCTTGCGTCATCCGCCGACGATGCGGAAAAAACGACAAGGGGAAGAACGCAGGGTATTCGCCGGCTCTTCCTCCCGGGGAAGACCAAACCGGAAAAGCGGATCGCAATGAAAAATCCGTCTTGCGGGACGCGTCGGGGCTTGCCATTCAGCCTGTGCCGATCCGCGGCCGTCCATCGGAGACCCCGTTCGGCGAGGTCGAGATGTGCACGTCAGGATTTCACTTCGGCGGTGATTCCGCTTACGATTGCCGGAAGCAGGCGATCCTGGTTGGTTTTATCGCCCAGCTGACCGCTTTCGTTGAATCCCCAGCAATGCACGGCGCCGTCGTCCGTCAGCGCGCAGGTGTGCCCTCCGCCGCCGTCGACTGCGGCGACCTTGCCGGTGATGCCCTTCACCTCCACCGGTTGAAGCCGGCTGACGACGGAGTCATCGCCCAACTGGCCGTAGAAATTCCACCCCCAACACCTCAGGACGCCGTCCGCGGAAAACGCGCAGGTCTGGCTCCATCCGGCCGCGAGGCCCGCCGCCGCACCGTCGAAGCCGGCGACGTTCACCGGGGCGGATTGGTTTTGCTTGGTTCCATCGCCGAGTTGCCCGTACGCATTCTGCCCCCAGCACAGAATACCGCCCGCTTCGGTCAGGACGCACGCGTGTCCGCCTTTGGCGGCCAGCGCGGCGACGCCTCCGGAGAGGTTGACAACGGGCGCCGGAGCGTACCAGGCGGTTCTTTCCGAGCGGTCGCCCAACTGCCCCAGTTCGTTGTTCCCCCAGCACATCACCTCCCCGCGGAGAGTCCCGGCGCAGGTGTGGGCCGTCCCGGCCGCAATGAACGCCGCGCCATCCTTGAGCGCCGGAACGTCGACGGGGGTATTCCGCGATTCGGTCGTGCCGTCGCCGAGTTGGCCAGATTCGTTCAACCCCCAGCATTGCACGCCGCCCGAAGCGGTCAGCGCGCAGGTGTGGTCATCTCCGGCCGCAATCGCGACGACGCCGGAATCCAACCCGGATACGGCCACCGGCTCGCTGCTGCGCTGGTTCGTCCCATCGCCAAGTTGGCCGTACTTGTTGCGGCCCCAGCACAGGACGCCGCCGTCCTCGGTTAGGACGCATGTGTGGCCCCATCCGGCGGTGACCGCCACGGCAAGGACCGTTGGGCCCTTCACGCCGACCGGCCGGTTTCGATTGGTCCGGGAGCCGTCTCCCAACTGGCCGTTATCGTTTCTTCCCCAGCACATCACTCCCCCCTCGGCGGTGACGGCGCAGGTATGGTTCCACCCGGCCGCGAGGGGCCGGAACGTCATCGCCGGGGCGGGCGGCGCGGTTAGGGTTGCCGAGGGCTCCGCCTGCGGTTCGAGGGTCGCCGTTGCGCTGAGGGTCGGCGTGAAGGCCGGCGGCAGCTGCCATTGCGTGGGGGATTCCATCGGCGTGACAGCCCCGCCGTCGCCGGCGCTTTGTCCGCATGCCGCCAGGATGACCGCCAAAACCGCCCCGATGCCGGCCAGACGTCCCCGCCGGAAAACCCGCATAAGCCCTCCCGCGCTTCCTATAATAAGCATTGCTTGCCGCAGGCCGTGGAACAAGCCGGCCGAGCCCCGCCCCGGCTTAGATCGGGCCGACCATCTTCCATCGCATTTTCAACCCTCTGCTTGGCGATCGCGGCGCAATTTTAACCCCGCTTGGCAAAAAGGACTACCGACCGGGGGAATGCTTCCTCCACCGATCGAATTCACGCCGGAGAATAATTACCGTCGGCCGCCCGCCCAACTTCCCGCAAAAGCGAAACGGGATCGTTCCTCCTTCATCGCTCTTCGCCGTGCATCTCGAACCTAATGGCCGCGGGTTAAACGCCGGCGGCGGGCATTCCGGCGGGGGAGCGTGGGCGGGAATCGCCCGTGGTCCGCCCGTGCTACAATATCCCCGAGATGGCCGACAACCCCTTCTACCACCGCGGTCCGGTATCCCGTCCGGAATTCTTCTTCGGCCGCAAACGGGAGCTGGCCTACCTTTTCGACCTTCTGCGCAAAGGGCAAAGCGTTTCGATTTCCGGACCGCGGCGGATCGGCAAAACGTCGCTGCTGATGCACGCCTCGAATCCGGCGGTCGCCGCCGCGCACGAATGCCCGCCGGAGCGCATGGAATTCCTGCTCCTTGACGGCGGAACCCTCGACGGTTTGGGAGAAGCGGATTTTTACGGCGCCGTCCGCCGCTCCCTCGACGGAGGATCCGGCGGCGTTCCGTACGCGGATTTTCTGGAAAGCATCCGGCGCGAATTCTCCGGCGGCCGCCGCAGCCTGGTTATCCTGCTGGATGAATTCGAATTGGTCGCGTCGAATCCGCGGTTCGGCACCGCACTGTTCAACCGTTTGCGGGGTCTGGCGGCCCAGTATCCGGTCCGTTTCGTCACCGCCTCAAAAAACCCTTTGTGGAGACTGGGACGGGTCAATCCGGAAACGCTTTCGTCCCCGTTCTTTAATTTTTTCGCGCCCATGAGCCTCGGCTTGATGGAGGAGAGGGAAGCGCGCGAAATGCTTCAAACCCTTTCCGCCAAAGCCGGCAAACCGTACGCGGACCGCTCCCTCGATCCGATCCTCTCGCTCGCGGGGACTCACCCGCTGTTCCTTCAAGTGGCGGGCTACCGCGCGTTCGAATCCGCGGACTCTTCCGGCGAGGTTCCTCCGGAAGCGATTCCCGCAATCCGCCAGCAGATGCTCGCCGATTTGGAACCCCACCTGCAATATTACTGGAGCGAGCTGGGGGAGGAGGACCGGTATGCGCTGGCGGCTTTGCCGATGACCGGCGGGGAAAGTCCCGGATTGGCGGAGGCCGGTTTGGTCTGCGGCGGGAAGTACGTCGGCACGGTGCTCGAACAATTCGTCCGCCGCCAGGCGGTTCCCGGCCTGCTGCAAGGCGGCCCCTTCCTGATCGACCTGCGGCGGAGTCTGGCGACCGTCTCCGGAAAGGCGGTCCATCTCACGCCGACCGAGTTTTCCTTGCTGAAGGTTTTTCTCGAGAAACCCGGCCGCGTGCTGGCTCCGCAGGACATCGAAGCCGCCCTGTGGCCCGGGGAGAAGACGTTGGACCCTGAACGGGCCCGCGGCGTCGTCAAGAAGCTGCGCAACGCCCTGGGAAGCGCCGGGGAATTGTTGGTCAATCGGCGCGGTCAAGGCTACTTGCTGGCATTGGATTGACTTCCCGTCCCTCGCGATGGGTTGGAGCGCACACCGAGGGCTTCGGCACGGAAAGCGCCCGACCGGTTTCTGGACGCCGGCCGAAACCACGGCGGCTTGACGGCTTTTTGGATCGTCGTTCCCTTTTCCGTCCCGCCGGGGCATTCCGGTCACCTCCCGCGCCCGTCCCGCAACTGACCCGAAATCGGCACACAACGCCCCCGCCCTCCACCTACCGGAGAAACCGATCCCCGGATATTCTTTAACCGAGATGAACATTTCTTCTTTGCGCAAGCGGCTGGAATTGATCATCCCGGGCTCCCGGACGTCGGACCGCCGGCTGTTTGTTGCCCGGCTGGCCTGGGTTCTGGTGGCGGCCGCCCTCTTGGCGATGGCGGTGTACGCCGTCGCCTCGCATTCGAGGTGGATCGCGACCGATCTTCCGGCGTCGGAGTTGAAAATTCTTGCCGACGCCGGGATCCCGGCTGCCGCCTACAGCGTCTTTCTCGCGGTCTTGGAACTCCTGGTGGCGTCAGCCTTCGGAACGGCGGCGCTGGTGATCTTCTGGTCGAAGCGCGACGACGGCACCGCCCTGCTCGTATCCTTCGCGCTGATCACCTTCGGCGCCACCGTTTTCCCCTTCCTTTCGAGCGCCGGGTTCGCGTGGCTGGCGCGTCCGGTGCAGATCTTCGGAATCGCCGCCGCGGCGCTGACCGTTTTCCTCTTTCCCGACGGCCGGTTTGTTCCGTCGTGGACCCGCTCGCTGGCGTTCGGGCTCGGCATCTGGCTGACCGCCCTGCTGGTCCTTCCGGAGATCACCGCCGCTGCGAGTTCGGTCAGCTGGCTGGCCCCGGTCCAAACCGGATTGCGGGTCGTCGCCTGGCTGTTGGGAACCGACATCTCGGCCGATTTCATCGACCAAGCGGTGGCCGCATTCCGCACTCTGGGTCTTCTGTCGATGCTGATCGGCGGCTTCGGCGCCGGCGCCTTCTCCCAGATCTACCGCTACCTGCATGCCTCCAACCGGCAGGAAAAACAGCAGACCAAACTTGTGGTGTTCGGCCTGACCATCGCGGTGGCCGCTTCGTTGGCCTATTACCTCCTGCCGGCCTTCGCCCCCCCGCTTCGCGAGCCAGGCGGTCTGCGCCTTGTCTTCCAGGCCGTCAGCCAAACCGCGTATTCGATCGCCTTGGTTCTGGTCCCGGTTTTTCTGATGATCGCCGTCCTGCGATACCGGCTGTGGGACGTGGACCAGCTGATCAACCGCACGCTGGTCTACGCCCTCCTGACCGGTTTGCTCGGCGCGCTGTATCTGTTTGGGATTTATTTCTTCCAGGCGATCGTCCGCGCCGCCACCGGCCAGAATTCGGAATTGGTCATCGTCGGGTCCACCCTGGCGATCGCCGCGCTCTTCCGCCCCCTGCGCGACCGCCTGCAGGATTTCATCGACCGGCGCTTCTACCGGGAGAAGGTGGATTTCCGCCTCGCCTTCACCGAGTTCGGACGGGAACTGCGGACACTGTTCGACCTCGACGAATTGCAGCGGACCCTGGTGCTGCGCGTCACCCAGCTCCTGCACATCCAATACGGCGCGGTGTTCCTCCGCGAAGGGGGCGGATCGTTCGCCCTGACTCACGCCCATGGATTGCCGGAGGAAGGGGCGCCCACGCTTCCGCCGCGGCCGGACATCCTCGAACGGCTGGAAGGCGGAGGAATCGCCGCCAAATCCGGCGCGATGCCCTTCCCCCTGCTCCTCCCGCTGATCGCCCCGCGAACCGGACACAAGGACCTGGTCGGCATCCTCGCCCTCGGGCCGCGGCTTTCCGGAGAGGAGTATTCCCGCGAGGATCAGTCGCTCCTGCTCGGACTGGCCGATCAGGCCGGCACCGCGATCCGCGTCGCCCAATTGATCGAGGAGAAACAGGCCGAAGCCCGCCAGCGGGCGGAGATTGAGCGCCAATTGGCCGAGCATTGGAATTCGCCGCTGGGCCGGGCGGAGGCGACGGCCGACCAAATCCTGCTCCACCCGCAAGGAGCGCTGGCCGAGTTCCACCGGCTGACCCAGGAGGCCCGCGACAACCCGGATTCCGCCGCGCTGGTGGCCAACCTTCCAAACGCGCTGGAAAACGCCAAGGCGGGCGGCCTCGCCCGCTTGGCGGAGGGCTTCAGCTACTTGCTGGAAAGCCACAACTCCCCCGAGATGCTCCCGGTCTCCCTGCGGACAATCACCGCCCAATTGCGCCAGTTTCAAGAGCTTGGAAACGCCCCGGCCGGCGCCGTCCGGGGTTTGGCAATCTACTCCGCCTGCTTGAACGCCGCAGCCGCGCGTTCGGTCTCGGAGATCGCCGGCTGGACGGCCGCGTCCGATCCACCCGGGCCGGAGGAGGAGTTCTTTACCGGATTGCGGGCGATGCTGGCCGAACTGCAGGCGGCCTCGAATTCGCTCCAGGCGTACGAACGGGTCGACACCGCGCAGGATAAGCTCGCCTATCTTGCCGGCGCCATGGAACGGCTGGGCAGGCTCCATCACGCGGCCCACTCCGCCCTCGGGGCGGCCGACCGTCCCGTCATCCGCCGCATCGCCGAACACTGGATGGCGGTGGTCACCGGGGCGATGGGCGAATTGCATTCGCGGGCGCAGATCGTTTGCGAACTGCTCACCCGCCATACCTGGCAGGAGGACGTGGTCGTCCTCGGGCTTTCCCTGCGCAACGCCGGCCGCGGCGCGGCGGTCCGGGTCGAGGTGCGCCTCCAGCCTTCCGGCGAATACGCCGTTCTCGACGGTGCGGCGGCGCTCGCACATTTGGGCCCGGGAGAGGACGCGCAGGTGGAATTCCGGGTCCGCCCCCGGCTCGCTTCCGGCTTGCGGCGTTTCCGCGCGCTGTTCGAAATCCGCTACACCGATCCGCGCGGAGCGGACCAATGCGAAAGCTTCGCCGACGCCGTACAACTGCTGGAAACCCCGCGCGAATTTCGCGCCATCCCGAATCCCTATGTGGTCGGCACCCCGCTGCGCGCCGGATCGCCGCTGTTCTTCGGCCGCGAAGACGTCATGGGTTTCTTGTGCGAGCACCTGACGGCCGCACACCGCAACAACCTGGTTCTCATCGGCCAGCGCCGGACGGGCAAATCCTCCCTGCTCAAACAACTCACCCTGCGCTTGGGCGAGGGCTTTCTTCCGGTCTACCTGGATGGCCAGGCGCTCGGGTTGGATCCCGGCATGCCGGCCTTCCTCCACTCGGTCGCCTCGGAGATCGCCTTTGCGATGGAAGACCGGGGGATGGCGGTCGCTCCGCCGAGTTTGGATGCGTACGCGGAGAATCCGACGTACTTCTTTGAGCGGAATTTCCTGCCCGAGGTGAGGCGGAGTCTCGGCTCGCGCCCGCTGCTTCTCCTGCTGGACGAATTCGAGGAATTGGAATCGTCGGTGCGGCGCGGGACTCTGGATGCGGCGGTGTTCCCGTTCCTGCGGCACCTGATCCAGCATTCCGAGAACCTAAGCGTCGTTTTCTGCGGCACCCACCGGCTGGAGGAACTGGCGTCGGATTATTGGAGCGTCCTGTTCAACATCAGCCTCTACCGCCACATCGGCTTGCTCAGCCGCGAGGAAGCCATGCGGCTGATCCAGGAACCCGTGGCCGGCGGCGGGATGCAGTACGACGATCTGGCGCTTGAAAAAATCTGGCGCGTCACCGCCGGACACCCGTACTTTCTGCAGTTGGTTTGCCACAATCTGGTCAACCTGCACAACCGGTTAACCCGCAGTTACCTCACCGTGGCCGACGTGAACGCCTCGCTGGAGGAAATTCTCACCGCCGGGGAAGCCCACTTTGTCTACCTTTGGACGGAATCCACTCCGGCCCAAAAGCTGGCGCTGTTCGCCATGAGCCAGCCGGGAAGAGCGGCGATTCTCACCCCGATCCAAGCGGCGGACAGCCTCGCGCATCGCGGGGTTGCGGCGGACCGGACGGAGCTTATCGGCGCCTTCCAGCGGCTTGCGGCGCGGGATATTTTCTCCGTGGTCCAGCGGCCGGACCTGCCTTACGGAGAAGCGTATGGATGGAAACTCGGCCTGCTGGGGATGTGGGTGGAGAAAAGCAAATCCCTGCGGCAGGTGGTGGACGAGGAAAAAAACCGGGGGTAGGGATTCCGGGCTCGTTAAACGGTATTGAAAAGGAGAAAACCATGATTGCCAAATCTCGCATCCCGGCGGTCCGTGTGCTGATCGCATCGGCGCTCGTCCTGGCCGCGGCGGCCGTCCACGCGCAACCCGCGCGGGCGTTGGAGATCGACCGCGACGGATATTTCGGCGAGGGGGAGGTGGTCGACGACGACCTGTTCCTGGCTTACGAATCGGTGGAGATGGCCGGAACGGTCAACGGCAACCTGATCGCCATGGGAACCGACGTCCTCATCCGCGGAACCGTCAACGGCGACGTTTTGGCCTTCGGATCCACGGTCCGCATCAGCGGGGCGGTGAACGGCAACCTCATCTCCGCGGGAGGGGACATCATCGTCGAGGGCAGCGTGAGAGACAGCCTGTTCCTCGGCGGCAACACCATCATCCTCGGTCCGGAGGGGACCGTCGGCGGGAACCTCTATGGGGGCGCCTTCAGCATCACCCTCTCGGCCGGATCGATCGTCGAACGGGACGCCTTCCTGCTCGGATACCAGGCCATCCTGGACGGCGAAGTGAAACGCGACGTGCAGGCGGCGCTGGGAGCCTTGGAGGTGAACGGCAAGGTCGGCCGCGATGTGATCGTCGACATCGGGGAGCCGGACGAGGACGCGGAGGATTACGCGTACTTTATCTACACCCCTTTTACATCCACCGGTCGGATCCTTCCTCCCGGCCTGCACATTTCCGAGGAGGCCGCCATCGGCGGAAAATTGGAATACCACAGCGCGGTCACGCAGTCGGCCGGAATCCAAGCCGCGCCCGAGGGCGGCGTCGTCTACCACTACCGCAAGAGCGAGGACTTCCCGAAAGCCGGCGAGGATCGAGAAAACGCGAAGATCCATGTCATCGACTTCGGCGCGATGTTTATGAATTATGTCTTCGGGGTGATCCGCGAGCTGCTGACCCTGGTCCTGCTCGGGGCGCTGGCGGTCTGGCTGATCCCCTCAGTCCTGAATCGGGCCGTCGGAACCCTGCGCGCCAAACCGCTGCCCGCCCTGGTCTGGGGAGGGGTCGTCCTGGTCGGCGGATGGACCGCGTGGATCATAACCGGCATTATCATCCTGATGCTCGGGCTGGCGATCGGGGTGGTGACCCTGTTCGGGCTGATGTCGTCCGTGTTTGGAATCGGCTTTTCGGCCCTCGGCCTGGCGGGCGCCGTCTTCCTGGCGGTCATGTTGTATGGCAGCAAACTGGTCGTCGCCCTGCTGATAGGGGACCTGATCCTGCGCCTGTTCCGCAAGGACTACTCCGCCAGCTGCTTCTGGCCGTTGCTGCTCGGCATCCTGGTGATGGTCTTCGTCGATGCCATCCCGGTGCTGGGTTTCCTGGTGAGCTTCATCGTAATCCTCTTCGGCCTTGGGGCGCTGTGGATGATCTTCCGAGACTGGTGGCGGACCCGCGGCGCGAAAGCGTAAGCGTGGAAGCTTCAGCAGGAACCGGCCCCCGGCGGTTCGCCGGGGGCCGGTTCCTGCGCCCCTCCGCTCCGGCGAAGATGGTAAATTCCTTGCGGTTGCTCGAACCAGCTCCCCCCTCCGTCCCAGACCCCATTCCCGGCTTCGCTTCCCCCGGTCTCCGCCGGGCGAAGGGGAGAAGATTCGGGCCGGGGAAAAGGATCAGGCATGAATGTGCGGAAAAAAACTATAATAGAGCCTGTTGCACGAGTAAAGCAAATTTCGGGAATTGCCGTAAAACCAGCGAGTCCTTTTCGCAGATTTAGTGTTTTACATAGCAG
>JAFGKK010000086.1 GCA_016928575.1 Anaerolineales bacterium | reverse complement strand
CTGCTATGTAAAACACTAAATCTGCGAAAAGGACTCGCTGGTTTTACGGCAATTCCCGAAATTTGCTTTACTCGTGCAACAGGCTCTGTAATAAAAGCAAAATGCATCGGGTTGGAGGTGACCGAAGGAAGCAGGATGGCGATCAGCGAGAAGAAGGCCGCCATATTGCGCATCGCCCGCGGTTCGTTTTTCAGAAGATGATTTTTCTTCCATTCCTTATGGAAACGGAACAGCAACGGAACGTACCCCGCCAGCAGCAACCCCAAACCGATTATCCCCGTATCGTGAAAAACCTGAAGATACTCGTTGTGCGGCTGAAATTCCGTCACATCGGCGGCTTTATGGAACGTGGCGACGGTCAATCTGGCACTTCCCGGACCCCAGCCGACCAGCGGGCTTCGGAGGGCGTTCTCGAATGTGACCCGCCAGGATAGATCCCGGCCGGCGAGCCGGAGGGATGACAGGGTGGACCATATGTCGGCGCTGGGGTTGCTGAAAAACCGGTCCTGGAGAAATGGAACGCTAAGAACAATTGCCGCTCCGAGCAACGCGGCGGCTGCCACGCCGAGCAGAGCTCGGCCCGCCCGGTGCGGTTTGACAAATGCCAGGGCGAGCAAAACCAGGGCGGTGAATCCCGCCATCCTCGAGAGGGTGAAGAAAAGGATCGCCAGCGCCATGAGTGCAACGATGCCCATCCGTCGCTTTTCCGCGATGTCGGCCGCATATTGGCGGCGGGACAGTGCCAACGTAAGCACGATCAGCAGATACAGCGCGGTGCCTCTCGGTTCAACGATCCCCGACATGCCTTCCACGACGCCGATCGGGCCACGGTAGGTGAAGATCAGCCATCCCATCGGAATCGCAAACAGAATGACGGATGCGGGGATGATCAGGGAGAGGATGAACAGACTTTCCACCTTGCGCATCAAGGCGGCGCCGTACCTGTTGATAATCCAATACGTGAAACAGGCAAAAAGGGGCGGCAGTCCGTAGAACAGGACGTCTTTCAATCCCGTAAGTCGCAGGGGGGAGGTCAGCCAGCGGACGAGTGTCCATGAGGTAAAAGCCAGAAAAGGAAGAAAAACCCTGGGAAGCCGCACTTCGCTCAAATGACTTCCCAGGAACCAAACGCAAGCGCAAGCAATAAAGGCCCAAAGTATCCCGGATCCGCTGACGGTTGTCCCGAGCAGGTTGATGGATTCCAATTGCCGGAAAATGAAGACGGTGGGTGCGACGATCGCAATGGAAAAGAGCAGCCAAGCGGGGTGGAGCAGCAATGCCGACAGGATCGCCGCCAGGCAGAGGAGGAGCAGGCAGAGAGGGATGTATTCAGGGATAAGGGCTGCCGACAACCCAATGGCGACGCTTATGCATCCGGCCAGGAGAGACCATTCGATGCGATCAGTGCGTTTCATGGTGTGGACAAATTCCCGACCTCTTCTTCACGAATCGGCAGGAATCCCCGGCGCGCGGAATTCGGCGCGGATTCGGACGCCGGACTTCATTATATCCAATGACCGTTTTCCATCCGACCATCCGTATGAACACTCCGTCGGCAGCCCCTCCGAGGCGGCGGGAAGGATTCCATTCAGCCGCCCCGGGTTTTTTCCACTCCATTTGCTTCGAGGGAGGGAGCGGCCGGCCGATCGAGATATCCATACCGCCGGGAAAGTACTCCGGTGATACATTCGGTGATCCGGCGGTCCCGCCGCGACAATCCGGTTTTCCAGCGCAGGTCTTCGCTCAATTCGATCCTGCCGGTTTGAAACCGGGTTGGATTTCCCATCAGGGTGTGATTCTCTTTGAGCAGAACGGAACGATCCGCGACAAACGGAAGGGATCCGGGAGATTCCCCGACCAGGCGTACGATTTTTCCGATCGTTCCTTGCGGATCGGTGAGAAAATCCTCGTAACGGACGCGCAGATGGCGTTCCGGGGCGCGGCGGCAGAATCCTTCGGCGGAGAGATTCCAAATATCCCATAGAATCGCGCTTTCCAAAGCGCCGATCCGGCGCATCGGGCTTCCCGGCTGCGGCTTGGGATGGGACCAGGAGAAAGCCGCCGCCCGCGGGTCGCGGATCAGGTGCAGCAGAAATACCTTTATATCCGGAATCCAGCCGAGCAGATTCCCGTAAAATGGAAATTTGGATGAATCGACTATAACCCGGCAGCCGCCCGCTTTTTGCAGCGCCGAATACAACCCGCGGGTGACCGAGAGGTACTCCCGTGCCGCGGAGGAATGCCGGACGAGGAACGCGGGAAGGAAATGCTTCAGCCCGCTCAGGGTGCGCGTTTCGGCGCGGCAAATCCGGTTCCAGCGTTCGGCGCGGATCGGCCCGGCCTCCCGGTAGAATTCCTCGAGGACGCGATTCCAAAAACCGCATGCATGAAAAGGGCGTCCGCACCCGCAAGGATTGTTCCCGGAATATCCGTAATCCCAAATCGAGCGGATCTCGCCCACGGAGAGGAATCCCTCGATCTGGCCGAGGATGTTCGCCAGGATGGTGCTGCCGCTTCGTCCCCATCCCATGATATAGAGCACACGGAGTCTCTTAGCCATCTGTCCGTTGCGGTTCCTTTCCCCGTCGGAAGGGCGATCGGGATAAGACCGTCGTAAGCAAGACGGTATCCTCGCGGTCCAATCCCGATGCAAGCAGTGCGATGAGAAACACTGCCGTCCCGGACAGGAGTACGATGCCCAAGGAAAGGATCCCGTCGGGGGAGAACGCCGAATCCAGGATCCAGAATGCAATGCCTGAGAACGCGGCGGCAAGTAACCCTTTCAGGTATCGTCGGTCATAGGGCCAGATCCCGAGGACCTTCCGGATTTGCAACACGCCGATGAGGAACAACGTGCTCAAGGAGCATGCCGTACCGAGAGCCGCTCCCATCACTCCCCATTTCGGAACCAGACACCAATTCAAAAAGATGTTGGCCAGCAGTGCGGCTCCGGAGAGAAGCGACCATCGTTTTTGGTGTCCGGTCATGATCAGGATCGGTCCTACGGCTCCGGTTCCGACATTCACCAGCTGTCCAACGGTGAGGATGATCAAAATCGGCCAGCCCGATCCGAAGGAGGTGCCGAATATGGCAGAGAGGATCTGCCGGGAAAAAAAGCTCACCCAAATGAAAATCGGAAGACTGGCATACAATCCCCATTTGGTACTGACCCGGAAGAGCTCTTCCATAAGGCGGATTTGCCGCTTTTGATGGAGCGGGGTGATCATCGGGGTGATGATCGCCGACAGGGCGACGAGAATGATCCCGAACACGACCGACGTTTGGGAAGCCGCCTGATACACGCCCATCTCCGATGCCGGGCGGAAGGCGCCGACGAACAGGCGGTCGACCCACATCAGAAAGGGTGTGAACATACCCGCCAAGGCAGCCGGGACGGAGAAAGCCAGCAGGGCTTGGTTTGCCGGAGGGGAAGCCGAGGCGGCATCATGAAGTCGGGGAAACAACTTGCGGAGAATGAGTATCCCCAATCCCAACGCGGCGGCGAAGGAGATAACATCGGCGGCCAACACGCCGGCGAGACGGAATCCAAGACAGTAGAAGAGCAGGAGGAAAAAGAGCCCCGCGGCCGGTTGGAAGATATCCTGAATCCAAACGGCATATTTCATGTTTAAGGTAATCTTCGTCGCGGCAAGAATCACCGCAAGCGTGGAGGAGAGTGGAAAGGACAACGCAAACCAGCGGATGATGTACGCCAAATCGGGTTTTTGAAAGATGGCGACGGAAAGCCAAGGAGCCGCCAGAAAAAGGAACAGGCCGAATGCCGATCCGGAAACCAGCGCCAGAATAGCTGATCGGTCTATGATCCGTCGGACCGCACGGCCTTCTTTTCCCGAATGGGGGGCCGCGAAGAATATGACGCCTTTGTCCAACCCCATCGGGCTGAGTAGACTGAGGAGGCGAAGGATTGTCCAGCCGATGGCGTAGAGGCCGAAGAGCACCGGCCCGAGAATCCGGGCCGCGGCGATATCCCCCAGGAAGCCCAACAGCCGTCCGGCGAATTTTCCCGCCAGCGACAGGCTGGCTCCGCCGGCCAAAGTGAAGATCGTTTTTTCAACCGAAGGATCGGAGGAGGATGGCGACTCGCCATCGGGGAAGATATGATTGGGATTCTCGCCGCTCAATCCATTTTCTCCGATTCAAGTAAAACCGCATTGTCTGGAGCCGGCAGATCGATTGAATATCCTGCCGGTAACGAAGGAAGGAGCATTTTTTTTCTAATCCCAATTTCCAATACTTCTAATCCGATCCGAAGGAAATACCAGTTATGGATTGCGGAATGCCGAGATGGCGAGTTATTAGGGTGTCCGAATAGATGGTTCTTTCCACCAACCCCAAAGAAGGATGATGAAGATTCCTATTGCTGAAGTCAGGACCAACGCCAGAGCCGCGTTTTTCATTACCGAGAGGAATTGCGGGCTGGCGGCTTCATCGGGAATCTGTGCATGATTGATAATCATCGGTCCGTTTACCTGGAGTTGCATTTGATGACGGGAATATCGATCCAGGGCTTCGGCATACATCTCAGCGGCGTTGCTCTGTGCCCGCATGAGGATTCTCAATTCGGCCCGGTCTGAGGCGTTAAGATCCAAAGGTTCCGGGAACACAACCGGGACATATTCGTTCGGCGAATAGGTCCCTTCGAAGAATCGGATGTCGATCAAGGAGTATTCCGATAATCCGTTGACTTCCAGGAATTGCAGCAATTCGAGCTCTGTGGCTTCCAGTTCCGCTTTTGTTCTATTCATCCACGCGCGCTCGGAATTCTGAAGTTTTTGCTTAATCCACTTTATCCCCTCTTCCGCCCACGTGTTGGCTTCTAGGACTGCCTGGGAGGGGTTGTTAGCTTTAACAGTGATGGAATAGGTGACCTTGTCGTCCTTGTCGGCCGTGATCGTGATCCGATCCAGAATGTCGGCGCCGATGTCAGGTTTGGTCAAGACCGCCTTGTGAATCGATTCGCTCATGAGCAGATTGGCTGAATACACTTCATTGGTCGCATACCCTGGAATGGTCAAAACGGCAGTCGCCTCGTACACGGGAGGGAGCAGGTAACTGCCGACGAAAGTGATAATGGCCGTAGCCAGCGAAAGGAAAAGCAGGAAGGGCCAGCGATGAATGATCCGCCCGACATACACGCGTAGATCCAGGGTGTCTTCAGCGGCGACAAGAACGCGCTTTTCCATGCTTGCCTCCCGGGAATTATTCACAACCAGGTTCGCTATGAATGCATGGATTATACCAGGGTAAAACAACGGATCCCGGAAGGACGATGTCAACGCACCCGGCATTTGACGGTTTATCCGTTCAGGTTCGATTTAATTCTGCGTCGTGATGGCCTAGATCGTTGGAGGAGGTGCCAAGACGTAGTATTCCTCAAGCATGGATCGGTAGAATGATTCCCAGGAAAAGCACTCCCGGCAGCGTGCCCTGCCCCGGGCGCCCATCGTTAATCGCAGAGTCTCGTTGTTGAGCAGAATCTTTATGGCTTCCGCCAGGGCGGGTGGATCATTCGGCGGAATCAGAAGACCCGTACGATTGTTTTCCACCTGTTCCTTGATCCCGCCGAGATCCGATCCGATGACCGGTTTCCCAAGCGCCATGGCTTCGGTCACAACCATCCCGAATGGCTCAGGCTGGCAGGGAGGATGAACAAGAATATCCAAAGCGGCGATCGCTGCCAAATTTTCGTCCACGTCTCCGGTTACAATCCACATGTGGTTCATCCCCAACTCCGCGGCAAGCCGCTGCAATGATTCCAGGTGATCTTCGTTCCCGGGAAAAGGGCTGCCGATGCAGAGAAACCGCGTTTGGGGGAACTCGTTCCGAAGCAAGGAGGCCGCCCGAAGAAAGACCTCCTGACCTTTGCGTTTCCATTTAATCCGGCCGACAACTCCTACCGCCGGATGTCTTTCCAATCCGAATTTGGACTTGAAGGCTTGGACTCGTGCTTGGCTTACCGCTTGGATCTCGCTGTCGGACAATCCGTCATAAATTATCCTTGTCTTTTTCCGGATAACGGGATGGAACTGATCCGCAACGGTTTTGGAAATGCACACAATTCGGTCGGAGCAGACCCGCAGAAGCCATTGGAATATTACCCACTCCCGTGAGAATTCGCCGAACCACTCCCGCACGTGCCAAAGGTGGGGTCTGCCGGACAACCGCGCGGCGAGACCTGCGGTGACGAGCGTAGCCATGTTCGTATGCACGACATCCGGCCGGGCGGCACGGATTTTCCGGCTCAGGGAGAGGATTCGGCCGGGACTCTCGCTGAGAAAATGGATTAACGAGCGCCGGCGATGATACGTGTTCCGCGTGATGCCGCGCAATTCCGGCGCCAATTCGCAGGCCACACCGGCGGATTCGAGCTTGGTGACGATCGGACCCGCATCCGGAAGCCAGACTTCCACTTCATGTCCGTCTTCGCGCAGAGCCGAAGCCAACCGCACCAGGCAGCGGCTTGCCCCGTACAGATCGCCCACTCCGTGAAGGAAGAGGACTCTCATCGACGCGCACAGGCTTGGTCGGAGATGCCCACCGGCCCGATCTGGGAGGCCGGAGAAAAAAAAGCTTCGGATGGAGCGCGGGATGCAGTGGATCGAATTGCGCGGGGCGGGGAAGGCGGCAATCGGCCGAAACATCGGAGACGGGGTGCAAGCGCCATGGCCTAATATGCCCCACGGCGCGAGAAGACCGCGCCGACCGTCTTCAGTATGATGAGTATGTCCAGCCAGGGGGAATAATTTTGGATGTAATAAAGGTCTTCTTCCGTGTGCAGGTGCATCGGCTTGTCGCTCCTCCCGTGCACCTGCCACCATCCGGTCAATCCGGGCGGCACGGCGAAGCGCTTGCGTTGCCAGGGTTCGTACTGATCGACCAGGTAGGGCATCTCCGGCCGTGGCCCGACCAGGCTCATCTCACCCCTGAGGATGTTGAAGAATTGTGGCAGCTCATCCAGACTGAGCCTGCGCAGGAGGCCGCCCAGCCGGGTGGTCCGGGGATCGTCGGCCGCTTTATGAATCAGGCGGCCTTGATTGTCCCTCCGCTCCACCAGATGGCGGAGCGCTTCGGCGTTTTCCACCATCGTCCGGAACTTGTGCATTTTAAAAAGCCGCCCGTTTTCTCCCACCCGGGTCTGATGCAACAGGACCGGACCGCGGCTCTCCAGCCTCACCGCCAGGCCGATCAATCCCATCATCGGCAGCGAAACGGGAAGGAGCAGAAGTGTCGCGGTCACGTCGAAGGCCCGCTTGACCAAACGCTGGTAGTCGCTGAGCGCCGGGGCGCGCAGGTCGAGGACCGGAATCCCGGCGAATTCCTCCACGGCCGCATGGTGCATGGTCAAGGCGAAATAATCCGGGATTACATACACCTTGACCGGCAGGTCGTGCAGGTCCGACACCAAGCGGCTGAGGCGTTCGTGGGCGCGGCGCGGCAAGGCCATGATGACATGGTCCACCTTGTACTCCTGGACCACCCGCCGGGCGTTGTCCAGCACGTCAAGGATCAGCGGATTGCCGGCGCGCTTCTGTGGATCGTCGTCGAGGAAGCCCGCCAGCCGCAGCCGGAGATCCTGGCGCTCGGCTATTTTCTGCTGGAGATCCTTGCCGACGAGGCCTGCCCCGATGATGAGCACGTTCTGATTGGGCGCAAGGCTGTATCCGCTTAGCCGGAGCCCGATATAAAGCACCCGCCAGCCGATCGTGGAAACGCAACCCAACCCGAAAAAGCTGAGGAACAGCGCGCGGGAGAAATCCCGATAGGTGAAGAACAGCACTCCGGCCAGCGCAATTCCCGCCTGCAGGGATCCCAGGATCAGCCTGACGAATTCCTCTTCTGAGCGGAGGTTGCGCCCCGGATTATAGACGGAAAAGACAAGGTAAGAGAGGACCCAGACGGCCGGAAATACCAGATAGAGGAAGTCGGGGAACGATTGATATCCGAACACTTCCTTAATCAACGGAAGCGTGTTCAGCATCGGGCGAAGCACCGAGGCCGCGAATAAGCTCAGGAGGATCAGGAAGCCGTCCAGGAGGATGGAAAACAGTGCGAAATCGGTGGAAAAGCGGCGGAACATGGGGGCGGAGGGCTCCTGGATCAATCGTATCGCGTTAATCCCAGCAAGTGGGCGGCCGCCAGCAGGCAGAACAGGGGGTATCGGGCGTACCGCCGCCACAGGCGGCCGGGTTCTGTCGCCAGCCGGAACAGCCACTCCAGGCCGGATCGTTGCATCCAGCGCGGGGCTTGCCGCTTCCGGCCGGATAGGAAATCGAAGGCGGCGCCGACCCCGATCAGCACCGTCGCGTTCAGCTTGCCATAATGCTCGGCCATCCATTGTTCCTGTTTTGGTGTGCTGATGCCCACCCACAGGATGTCCGGCTTGGCTTTGTTAATCATCCGTACGACTTCATCGCCCTCCGCCGGCGTAAGCGGCCGAAAGGGTGGAGAATGCATTCCCGCCACCTGTAGCCCCGGATATTTTTTCTGTAATCCGCGGGATAGATCCGCCAGAGTCTCGGGTGTGGAGCCGTAGAAAAAATGCCTTCGACAGGCAGGTACGGAATGTTCGCAGACCAATCTCATCAGATCGGGACCGTACACGCGGCTTACCGAGCGGTGCCCGCGGAGTTTCAAGAGCCATACGAGAGACATCCCGTCCGGGGTTGTCATGCCGCTGCGGTTGAATATCGTCCGCCATTCGGGATGATCGCGGCATTCCAAGATGCCATGGGCATTGGTGATGCAGACATAGTGACGTTCCTGCTTTTCCAACCATCCGTCGATTGTCTCCAGCGCCTGCGCCATATTCACAGCGCTGACGTGCACGCCGAGGATGTTTCCGCGCGGTATCGTCATCGCCTGCTTCGGAGAAAAAACAATCCGTCCGGCGCGGAGGGGGGCAAGGGCGCCGGGATGCGGCTTAAGGAGGGAAGTTCCGATCGGTGTGGATTTCGGCTGTCCAAGGCCAGGTCCCGGAAGAGAAGTGCCGCGCAGTCCGAAACCGTCCGCCGCCGGCGGACAAGCGGATGATCTCGGCTCGCCGGTCCATTATACCCCCGGCGGATTCCAAAGACGGCGGTGTGGAATTGCCGGATCTTTACTCCCCGGCCGGGGGCCATGCGGAGCGGCTGGGGGTTTCCGTGGAAAGATCGATCTCCCGCATTTGTGCAATCCAGACGGCGGCTGCCGCAATGAAATTCAGGATCACATACGTCTCGTGGAAATACAGGCTGACCATCCCGTTCAGCAGGAACAATCCCGCAAATCCCGCCCACAAGGCGGCGGCGCCGGGATGGCTCCGCAGGCGCTCGTAGCGTTTCCATCCGCCCCATAGGAAGAATCCCGCCAATCCCGCAAGCAGGACGACGCCCGGCCACCCGTATTCGATCCAAGACAGAAGATAGATGTTGTGGGGGATCCAGAAAACCCGCAGAGTGGGGGGAGGCTCGGCAAGATACCCCATCGGCAGGAGCAGCGGGTCCCCAACGATGAGGTTGATTGTCCGGTCCCACAACCCAAGCCGCCCGCTGATCATTCGGTTGATCCGGTCCAGCGGCAGGGCAAGGAACAATCCCGCCAGCCCGGCGGCTGCGCACGCCGCGCCACCCGCCATCGCCCAGGCGAAGGCTTTCTTACGCCGGAGCAGGAATATCAAGGCCAATCCGGCTCCGGCCAGGGCCAGCGTGAACAGGGTGCTGCGGGAGACGGTCCACCACAAGATGAGGCCGAAGAAAAATGCCAGGACGGCGTAAGAGGCCCGGATCCAGTTCCGGCCGGACGCGGCTAATCCGATGCACAGCAGAACCGGCCAATAGAGGTAAACCGCCAGGTCGTTCGAGTGGCGGAAAAGGCCGTAGATCGGGAAGGAGGCGGCTCCCTTGCTCCAGCCCGAAAGATCTTTTGGCGCCAGCCCGATCCCCATGCCATACTGTAATGCGCCCAGAAAAGCATTCGGCAGCGCCGCGAGCACCATGAGCAGCGCGATCCGCTTCCAATCCTTGATCGGCGAGTGCAACAGGCAAAGCAGCACCGCGCCGGCCAGCAGCCAATCCGTGAACATCCCCCGCCGCGTGATCCAATTCGGCGAGATCGCCCAAAGCAGGGCCGCCCACACCGCGAGGAGGCCGATCCCGCGCATCAGCCATCGGCCGTTTCTCTCCTCCTCCTTTCCGCCGTAGCTCCCGGTCGCACACCGCCAGAGGATGTAGAGCCAGGCTACGATTTCCGATAAACCCACCGACACGGATCCCGGGTTGATCCGGTAAGGGGTGGAGCAGGCTGTGAACAGCAGGAACAGCAGGAAGTATTCCGCCGCCAGAAGGAGGTCAGCGGCGGGGGCCGTGAAGCGGAATCGAACTCGGGGTCGAGAGTCGGATGAATTGGCAGAATCGGCCTGATTGCGCAAAAGGTGTTTCCTTATCCGGGTGGGGCTGAATGGAATTATCCGCTTCCGGGATGGACGCGTCAAGGGAGGAACGGCCGAGGCGTTCTCGGGGCTTGAAATCCGGAAAAAAGGTAGAATCGCGGCTGGAAATGGATTCTGCGGCCGAGATGCCTTCTACCAAGTGTCCGTCTTGTGGGGCGGCGTTGGCGGTGGATCCCCGGGGAGGCCTGCGTTGTACAGCCTGTGGTTTCTCCGCCGCGCAACCGTTCACCCTCTGTCCCCGTTGCGGCATGGAAAATCCGGCCGGATCCGTGGCGTGCGCCGAATGCGGGGCCGAATTGGGGATTGTCTGCCCGGCCTGCGGCCGTGAGAATTGGAGCGGCGTCGAACGTTGCGGTGCTTGCGGCCGCGAGTTGGATCCGCTCGGGCACGCCTTCCGGACGGTGGACCAGTCTTTCCGGATCCAGCGGGAGGAATTGGCCCGGCGGTCGGCCGACCTCCGGATCCGGGAGGAAGGGGAATCCCGCGCGCGTCTGGAGCTGTTTCAGGAGGCCGACCGCCGCCGGCTGCGTCGGGCGGCCGAGGCGGCGCAACGCGCCAAACAAAGGGAACGGCGCATCATCGCGGCGGCCGGCATAGCAATGGCGGCTTTTCTGATTCTCGCGGTTGCGGCCGCATGGCTGGCGCGGTAAGCGCGTTGCCGCTCAACCCGCCCGGATCTTTGCACCCGCGCGGGTCGGGCGGCAACGCGCTCCGACTAGGGATCCTTTCCCCGCCGTTGCGAAAACGGCCGGTCCGAATTCGGACCGGCCGTGTGGACTTCCATTACCTTTCCCTTCTCTTCGGTGGATGCGCTATCCTTCCAACTCGGCTTCCAGCCGTTTCCATTCCTCCATCAGGGCGGCCGGCATTTTCTCGCCCATGGAGGCGAAGAATTCGTCGTGAGACTGCAGTTCGTTGTGCCACCCTTCCCGGTCGACGGACGTAAGGGTTTCGAATTCCTGCCGGGAGAAATCCGGGAGGCCGTCCCATTTTATGTCCCCGTAGCGCGGGGCGAATCCCAGGGCGTGCTCGACGGCTCCACGTTCGCCGTTCGCCCGGCCGATGATCCACTCGAGCGCGCGCATGTTCTCTCCGTAGCCGGGCCATAAATATTTTCCGGACCCGTTCTTGCGGAACCAATTGACGCCGAAGACCGGCGGAAGGCGCAAGCCCTTGGATTGGAACGAAAGCCAATAGGAAATGTAATCGCCGATGTGGTAGCCGCAGAAGGGGAGCATCGCGAACGGGTCGCGCCGCATCTTCCCGACGGCGCCCGCGGCGGCGGCGGTGGTTTCCGAGACGAGCGTAGCGGCCAAATACATACCGCTCACCCAATCGCGCGTTTGGTAGACCAGGGGCATCAGCCGGTTGCGCCGTCCGCCGAAGAGGATCGCCGCGATCGGCACCCCGGACGGATTTTCCCAATCCGGATCGATCACCGGGCACTGCGAAGCCGGGGTGGTGAACCGGCCATTGGGGTTCGCCGCGGGTTCAGGGGAGGATGGAGTCCAAGCCCTGCCCTTCCAGTCGATCAGTTCGGCCGGCTTTTCCTTGGTCAAGCCTTCCCACCACACGTCGTTGTCGGGGGTTTGGGCGACGTTGGTGAAGATGGAGTTTTTCGTCACGGTCCGCATCGCGTTCGGGTTGGATCCCATCGAGGTGCCTGGCGCAACGCCGAAGAATCCGGTTTCGGGGTTGATGGCGTAGAGGCGGCCGTCGGGACCCGGTTTGATCCAGGCGATGTCGTCGCCGACGGTGGTCACTTTCCAACCCTCAAAGCCCGGCGGGGGGACGAGCATCGCCAGATTGGTTTTCCCGCAGGCGCTTGGAAAGGCTCCGGCAACGTAGGCCTTGCGGCCGTCGGGCGCCTGCATCCCGAGGATCATCATGTGCTCGGCCAGCCAGCCTTCCGCGCGGGCCATCGTGGAGGCGATCCGCAAGGCGAAGCATTTCTTGCCCAGCAGTGCGTTGCCGCCGTAGCCGCTTCCATAGGACATGATTAAAGCCTCTTCCGGGAAATGGACTATGTATTTGTTCTCGGAATTGCACGGCCAGGCAACGTCCTTCTGGCCGGGGGCGAGCGGGGCCCCAACAGAATGCAGGCACGGCACGAACGGGCCGTCGGCCAGGTAATCCCAAACCGCCCGGCCCATGCGGGTCATGATCTGCATGTTGACCACGACGTATTCCGAATCGGTCAGCTCGATGCCGATGTGCGAGAAATCCGACCCCAGCGGCCCCATGCTGAAGGGAATGACGTACATCGTCCGGCCGCGCATGCTCCCGTCGAACAGCCGCGTCAGCACGGCTTTCATCTTCGCGGGATCCATCCAATTGTTCGTCGGGCCGGCGTCTTCCTTCCGCCGGCTGCAGATGAAGGTCCGGTTCTCCACCCGGGCTACGTCCGCCGGATCGGACCGCACCAAATAGCTGTTCGGGCGCTTTTCCGGATCGAGCCGGATGAAGGCCCCGCTTTTCACCCTGGAGTCGCACAACCGGTCGTATTCGGCCGCGGAGCCGTCGCACCAGTGGATCGAATCCGGCTTGCACAGCGCCGCCATCTCGAGAATCCACCGGCGCGCGCTTTCGTTTCTAACAAAGGCAGGAACTTCGACGGCGTTCATAGGCTTTCGCACTCCCGCAAAAGATGTCGAATTATAAAGGATTTTCCCGAAAAGCCAATTTCTCGTTGGCGGAACGCGTTTTCCGGATCGGGGCGGCGGTGAATTCCCGGTCCGGGCGGCGCGGGGCCGAATCCGGAAAAGAGGCTATACTCGCGCAAAAGAACCCGGAGGCAGGATGAACCCATCCGTCCGCGCGTTTATCGCAATCGGCCTATCCGCCGACGTGCGCCGTTGGTTGATCGATGCCCGAGCTGGCTTGGAGAGGAAAATCCCATCCGGCGCCGTGCGTTGGACCGACCCCGGGGGGATTCACCTCACGTTGAAATTCCTTGGGGAGATTTCGACGGCTCGGATCGGGGGGATCTGCGAAGTCATGGACGGCTTGGCGTCCTTCTCACGGCCTTTCCTGATCTCTCCCGGAGGATTGGGATGCTTTCCGGACGCCCGACGCCTGCGGGTGATTTGGGCCGGCGTGCGCGCCGATCCGCAGCTTACCGATCTTCAAAAGCGTCTGGAGGTGGATTTGGAGAAGATCGGATTCCCGGCCGAACGCCGCGCTTTCTCGCCCCACCTGACGCTGGGCAGGGTCCGGGATGGCGTTCCGTCCGGGAGCCTGGAGGAGCTCGGCCGGGTGGTGAAAGATTCAGCCGCCGGATCCGCCGCCGGGATGGAGGTGAAGGAGATCAATCTTTTTAGCAGCGTCCTCCGCCCGGGCGGGGCGGAGTATTCCGTCTTGCATCGGTCGCCCTTTAGCGGATGACCACCCGCGTGCCGAGGCCGCCGGTTCCCCGGATCCGCGCCTCGGCGGCCGGGGGATTGCTCCATCGGTACAGCCACAGCGCGTCGGCGGGCCGGAGGTTGATGCAGCCGTGGCTGCGCGGCCGGCCGAAATCGTTGTGCCAGTAGGCGCCGTGAAAGGCCACCCCGTTTAAGGTCTCGAAATGGCAGACCCAGGGGACGCCGGGAAGCTCGTACGCCAGCGGGTCGGATGTGATCTGGCCGTTGCCCATGTGCACTCCGGCGATCTTGATCTGGATGTGGAAGACCCCTCTCGGCGTGGAAGCATTCTTCCCGCCGATTCCGGAAGAGACTTTCATTTCGCGCACCGCCTGGTTGTCTTCGAAGGCGGTCAGGGTCTGGGCGGATATGTTAACCTCGATCCGTTTCTGCCAGGGGGCAACGCCGCCGGCCACGGGGGCGTACCGCCATGGATCCAGCAGCCGCAGGTGTTTGCCGGGAGCGTAATAATCGATCCCCAACTGGTGATCGCGCAGCACGTACCAGATCTCGTTCCGCTCCCCCGCCACGACGTCTTTCACCCAATGGACGGATTGGTAGTACAAACGGTAAAGGATCTCCTCGCTCGGGGAGATCTTTCGGTAGGATTGGGTGATCGGGACGCTGACTTCGGCCGGGGTGATTTCCGGCACGCTCCAAACCGGAATCTGCGGGCGGAATTCCACCGGTTGGATGTCGCCGCTGTGCAGGTAGCCGGCCTCGACCTGCAGCCAGCGGGGATTGCCCTTGGGCTCCTCGGTTTCCACCGTTCTCCGGATCTCGATCAGGGTGTCTTTTAGGAGGCGGAAAGTGACGGGGGATTCCTGGTCCGGTTCCGCATGGACGTCCACCGACTTGGCGGCTACGCGTCCGACCGGCAGGGGCGGGCCGGCGGACGGATTCGTCCTCGCGCCCAGGGCGGGGATTCCCGCGGCGGTCATTTTCAGGAAAGTGCGGCGCGGTATTTTCGTCACGGAAGCGGTTCCCGGATGCGAGGGTATAATCCCTTGAAAGAATATTATAAATGATCCCATCGCGGCTGTTCCCGAGGAGTCCGGCCGGGAGGACTTCTTTTTACTTCAGGCTTCTTCGGAATTCGATTTTTTGGAGGTGCATTCTGGACGGCTTGGCTTTGGCTCGCAGCTTGGTGAGGGCGCTCGAAGAAAAGAAAGCGGAGGAGATCCTGTTGTTGGACGTCCAGGGGCGTTGCTCGTTTGCAGATTATTTTATCTTGTGTTCCGCCTCGTCGGACAGGATGTTGCGGGCGTTGAAGGAGGCGGTGGTGGAAACCGCCCACAAAGAGCATCGGGTGGCGGTCCGATGGGAAGGCCGTTCGGAAAGCGGTTGGATCCTGCTGGATCTGGGTCCGGTGATCGCGCACCTGCTCTCCCCATCCCGCCGGGAATTCTACGACCTGGAGGGATTTTGGCGGGAAGCCAAGGTCGTCGTTCACATTCAATGAGCGGAATCCCCGAAGGGGTGTGTATATCTAGGGTTCCGGCTTAACGCGCGTGGAAAGCGTTTCTCGAAAATGGGCCGCGGCCGATGGATCGTCATCGCCGTTTGGTGTTGGCGGGATTTCGGGGTTTAAAAAACGGTTTCCCGGAGCGAACGCCCGTGCGCCACGATCCGCAGGACAACGGGATTCCGGAGGGTTATGAGTGATCCGCATTTGTTCCGGCCGGTGGCCAAGGGCGCGTCGTCCGTTCTGACTATCCTGATCGGATCGATTCTGCTGCATTCCTGCCATGCGTCCGCGGCCGAGAAAACCGCCGCTCAGCCCTGGACTCCCCAACCGCTTGCGATGTACACCCTCACGGCGGGCGACTCGCCCGCGCCGGCTTCGACGTCGGATGGCTCCGCGACGCAGACGGCCCTTACCGCTTCCGCCGCTGCCGGAATGACCGCCCTCGAGGCGACCGCCGCCGCCCAAACCGCCTTCGCCGACGTAGTTCTGGCTCGGATCGGCGAGGCCCTGGGCGCAATCCGGGAGGAGATGGGCTACGGCGTCGTACGTTGGCTGCATCCGCCCCCGGTCGAGGTCGAATCCGCGGATCCTTCGCGGATCCGGTTCGTGCTGGTCGATCCCGCCCTGCGATCGGGGGATTTCGCCCTGCATACCCTCGTGAAATGGGAGGCGCGGGAAGGTGGCGCCGGTCCGGATTGCCTTGTCGGCTTCCGGTTGGCCGGAACCGTCGAGACAGATCCGTGGTATTCCTTCCGGCTGTCGGGGAATGCGCCGACCGGGCGGGTGCGGTTCGATTTTTGGCGGGGCGGCGCCGCAACCGGAACGGGGATCTGGACCGAGGCCGGCCCCGTCCGGGTGGGGAGCGGCGCCGAAAATGAATTGATCCTGATCGCCCGCGGAAACCGCTTCGACGCCTACGTGAACGGATTGCAGGTGAAGGTCTGGTGGAATCAGGAGATCGCCCGCGGTGGATTCGGATTTGGCATCCTGCCCGAAGCCGGGGGCGCGGTCTGCTCCTTCCGCGACAATTGGATTTGGGAGTGGGTGTGACGCCCGGCTCCTTCCGGCGCTGGCACCATCACCTTTCGCGATTGAAAAGAACTCAATAGATCTTCGGCCGGCATTGCGAAGGGTCCACAGAATCGCAGCACGGAGGGCGAAAATATCAAGGTATATCTCCCTTTGATGCTTGCAGCCAGGAAGACGACCCGGTCAACGCACCCGTTTTCCAACTGGTGCGCGTGTTTTTATTAGGCTTCAAAACCAATGCCTATGGCAGTGAGTGCCCTGAAAAGGTTCTACCGTGAGGGTAATAAATCTTCCGCTCAACCTCGATGGACAAAGAACAGTCGGG
>JAFGKK010000085.1 GCA_016928575.1 Anaerolineales bacterium | reverse complement strand
CCTGGCATAAGTCAGGAGAGGGGGAAGGGGTTGTGGGGTTGGGGGTGAGGAAAGGGCAGGGACGGGGGGCTGAGGAGATACAAAATGTCTTTCAATACTCTAATCGTCAAGAGGGCTGTCTGGAAAGCGGAAAAACAAATTTTCCGTTGAGACATCGCTTTCTGGTTGTGTCGTCATTCCCGCGTGGTTTTAATGGTAATCCAGGGATTGAGAGACATGGATGCCCGCTCGATCCACCCCGCTTTCACCGCTTCTTCCGTTTCCCCCGCTTCCCTCGTTTCCCCCGCTTCGCGAGGGGAGCGCGAGGGTGGGCGCGGGCATGACATTCGCCGGCTGAGCGCTCAAAAACAACGAACCGTTTCGGCCGCCTGCATCGGGGAACTGCTGTTCCTGCGTTTTCCCGGCCGGGTCCGCGCCGGCCCAATCGCATCAAGATTGACAAATCCTTTTTTCTTATTACAATTCAGGCTCTCATGCCGGAGTGGCGGAACTGGCAGACGCGCTGCGTTCAGGGCGCAGTGGCCGCAAGGCCATCTGGGTTCAACTCCCAGCTTCGGCACTAACCCGGGAAACCGGGTTTTTTCTTTACCGGGTGCATCCCGGTTTCCAATGGTGTGCTGAAAAGCCTTGCCCCGCTTCGCGGAGTGAGGCCGGGGCAGCCCGCACTCTACGCGGGCGGATCCCTGGCCCAGCCCGGCCAGAGCGGGCGAGACCCCGGAAGTTATCAAGTGGTTTCGATGCGCCCCGGAAGAGCACTGGGGCTGCTCAACCACCATCTTTTCTTTTTTCAGCACCCTGCCAAGCATCCTCCCGAGGTATGATGTCCTGTTCCGTAGACAGAAAAAAAGAGCCTTCGGCCGGCGCCCCGCGCCAGGATGATGCCTTTCCCGCCGCCGTTGTCCGCGACGGATGGCGCTTCCATCATATGGGGATCCCCACCCGCATCCCGCGCCCGAAAGAAAAGCATCTGCCCCAATTCGGCTTGTACGTTTCCGGATTCGAAACCAGCCCGTTCGGAATCGAGTGGATGCGGTTCGAGGATCACAGCCCCCGGCCCGAGATCATCCGCACCGTGCCCCACCTGGCATTCGTCGTTGACGATCTGGAAACCGCCCTGAAAGACAGGGAGATCCTCTTCGGCGTCGCCGCGCCGTCGGCCGGGGTACGCACGGCGATGATCCTTGACGACGGTGCGCCCGTCGAATTGATGGAATTCCGGGGCGCGGGCGGAGGACCGGCCGGATGAAGAAGATCCGCCTAAGCGGACCCTGGCTGTTTTTCCTTTTGGGGGGAGCAACCCTTGCCGGCTTGCCGTGGATCTATATCCGGTTGAAAACTCAACCGCGGATCTTCCGGAGTCCGCAGGACGCACCCTCCGCTCCGGTGGCGATCGTCTTCGGCGCCGGCCTGTACCGCGACGGGACTCCGTTGCCGGTCCTGGCCGACCGGGTGGCCGCGGCGGTCGATTTGTATAAATCCGGTAAGGTCGGCAAACTCCTCCTGACCGGCGACAACCGCTTCCCGGAATACAACGAACCCGAGGCGATGCGCCAATACGCCATCTCGCTCGGCGTGCCGGAAGCCGATCTGGTCCGGGATTTTGCGGGCCGGCGCACCTACGACAGCTGTTACCGGGCCCGGTTCGTCTTCAACGTCCGGCAGGCGATCCTCGTCTCCCAGGATTTCCACCTGCCCCGGGCGCTATACCTCTGCGACAACCTGGGAATCGACGCCGTCGGCGTTGCGGCCGATCGGTACGAGTACCGGACCACGTCGCTCCTGCTGTGGAACCTGCGCGAATGGGCGGCCTGCGCCGCGGCGATCGTAGATGCGCAGGTCACGCACCCCCAGCCCGTCCTCGGGCCGCTTGAGCCCCTCATTCCTGACTCCCCCCTTTCCCTGCATACCCCCGCTGCCCCCGCTTCCCCCGCTTCGCGAGGGCCGGCGCGAGGGCAGTCGCCGGAAGATGGGGACGGAGGGTGAGGCAGGGAACACCGGCTGGAAATCCGGACAGAAAGGTCAATTCCCAATGAACCGCTCCGAAGCCCTCTCCATCGTGCGCGAATTTATCAAAAACGAAAATCTCTTTCGCCACATGCTGGCCGTCGAGGCAGCGATGCGGTTTTATGCGAGGAAATTCGGCGAAGACGAAGAATTATGGGGGGCCGCCGGATTGCTGCACGATTTCGATTGGGAGATCCATCCGGACCTGGAACGCCACCCCATGGCGGGGGCGCCGATCCTGCGCCAGCGGGGCGTACCGGAGGAAATCATCCACGCCGTGCTTTCCCACGCTGACCACACCGGCGTGGCGCGGGAGAACCGCATGGAAAGAGCGCTTTTCGCCTGCGACGAATTGACCGGCCTGATCACCGCCGTGGCCCTGGTCCGGCCCTCGCGCTCGCTCCTGGACTTAACCGCCAAATCGGTGAAGAAAAAATGGAAGGACCGGGCCTTCGCCGCCGGAGCCAACCGCGAGGAGATCGAGCGCGGGACCGCCGAATTCGGCGTGGAACTTTGGGAGCACGTCGAGAACGTCATCCAAGCCATGCGCCCCATCGCCGCCGAGCTCGGATTGCAGGGGAACGCCGCCCCTGCAGCGTAGCCTTCCCGCCTCGCTGGCGTTTCAGCGATGAAACGATTCCCTGTAAACGCAACCGCCGTTTTCGGCATTCTGCTTGCCGTCGGTTTTTGCTTCTGGCTCGATACCCGCCTGTCCTTTCGTCTGCCGGCCGTCTCAGGCTGGATTTCATGGGGCATTGTGTTGACGGGCATAATCCTGCTGGCTTTGGCGGAAACCGCGTTTCTGGCTTGGGGCGGCGCGACCGGCGCTCCCGCCGACCCGACCAAGCGCTTGGTCGTTTTCGGGATCTACCGCTGGGTCAGGAATCCGATCTATCTGGGCGGGGCGCTGGTTCTGCTGGGGGTTGCGCTGGCGCGGCGGTCACCGACCCTGCTGTCGGCGGCAGCTCTGTTCTCGATCTCGATTCACTTCACCGTCGTCCGCAGCGAGGAACGCAGACTCGAAGCCGATTTCGGCCAAGACTATTTGGAGAACAAACGTCGCGTGCCCCGTTGGATTCCCCGCGTGCCGCGGAAGAAATAATCAACCGACGGTCGATCAGTGAAATTCGGCCGCAGTCGACGGCCGGACGGGCATGCCGGGGAGCACCTCCGTCGAACCTTCGAGGATGGCGCCCCTTGCACGACATGCTCCTTTCCCTGTTCCATGAATGGAACACCGCGCGGCAGTCCGGATCGCAATACCAAAGGACTGCGCAGCAAGCCCCGCTTTCCCCATATCCATAAAACGAAGAAAGCCGGGCAAGCCGTGGGGGATTTTCATCCCGCACGAGCAGGATAGAATGAGGACAACCCGAACAACGCCGGAAACCGTCATCGAATCCAAAAGCCGGAAAAAAAACCGGCTTGTAAAAAAAATGTATCTCCTCAGCCCCCTGTCCCTGCCCTTTCCTCACCCCCAACCCCACAACCCCTTCCCCCTCTCCTGACTTATGCCAGGAGAGGG
>JAFGKK010000084.1 GCA_016928575.1 Anaerolineales bacterium | reverse complement strand
GAATCGCCTTCCTCAGAGGATAATTCCCTGATTCAACGGGGGTTCTTTTTTGGCTTTTTCAAAGTGGACCCAAGCAACAGGCTCATAGGTATATTTGTTCTTTTTTAATTCTTGGTTTTATTGGATCCGCCTTTTACCTTACCTTTATTGTCCCTGATCCTGATAGTATTACAATGGCGCCCACTGAAATATCGATTATGGGGATGAGTACCAATACGCGCATTCCTCCAACAAAAAAACCTCCTCCCACCAGAACCAAAACGTTTTTTGAGGAGTATTGTATTGTGTGGAGTTCAATTGATCTTACTGATGTGGGCAAAACACTCTGCGTTTACGGGAAGGTATATAGTATTAATTACGATAATATTGCCTACTATATTACTTTCAGCAATAAGAAGTCGTCGTTCTATATCATTTCGTATGATATTTATTTTCCCGATTTGCGTATCGGTGATTGCATATTCGCCACGGGTGAGATTAAAATATTGGAGAATCGACCAGTCATGACTTTGCTCCCAGCAGATAACCTTTATAAATGTCCTAACTAAACCCGATTATTTCTTTATCGTCCGGTATAACAACGGCAGCGGCTTCACCTTGGCGCGCCGGACCGCGAAAGCATCCGCCAGCTCCCCGCGGGCCTGCTCCAGCGCCGCGTCGCTCGCCGCGTGGATCTCGCACAGCGCGTCCCCCTCCCGCACTTTCTCGCCGACCTTCGAGTTTAGCACGACCCCGACACCAGGATCGATGGCGTCTCCCTTTTGGGCGCGGCCGGCGCCGAGCCGCACGCACGCCCGCCCGATCTTCCCGGCATGGGCTTCCGCCAGCCAGCCGGATTTCTCCGCGGCGAGGATTCCGCGGCAGGGCGCGGACGGCAGAAGCGACGGATCGCCGCAGATCCGCTCGTCGCCTCCCTGGGCGCGGACGAGCGCGCGGAACTTCGCCAGCGCGGTCCCATCGGTCAGCGTCTCCGCCGCCAGCGCCCGCCCCAGGCGCGGATCCCGCGCCCGCCCGCCGAGGTGCAGCATGTGCCCGGCAAGAGTCAGGCAGTGCTCGCGCAGATCCACCGGTCCATTCCCGCGCAGAATCTCGAGAGCCTCGCGCACCTCCAGCGCGTTCCCCACCGCCCGCCCGAGCGGCTGGAACATGCCCGAAACCAAGGCGGTCGTCCGGCGCCCGGCGCGCTCTCCGATCCGCACCATCCAGCGCGCAAGTTTGGCCGCGTCCGCGACCGTCGCCATGAAGGCGCCGCTGCCCGCCTTCACGTCCAGCACGATCGCGCGCGCGCCGGAGGCGATCTTTTTGCTCATCACGCTCGCGGCGATCAGCGGCAGGGAAGGGACGGTCCCGGTCACATCGCGCAGGGCGTAGAGTTTGCCGTCCGCCGGCGCGAGCTCCGCCGTCTGAGCGGCGATCACCATCCCGATCTCCCTCAGCTGACGCAGGATCTCCTCCCGCGAAAGGTCCGTCCGGAAGCCGGGAATCGATTCCAATTTGTCGATCGTCCCGCCGGAGATTCCGAGGCCGCGGCCCGACATCTTCATCACCGGAACGCCGCAGGCGGCCGCGATCGGCTCGACGACCAGGGTGGTCTTATCCCCCACGCCGCCGGTGGAATGCTTGTCGACCGCGCCCGGCGCCGCGGCGGAAGGATCCAGCCGCGCGCCGGAATCGGCCATCGCCAGCGTGAGCTGCGCGGTCTCGCGGATCGTCATCCCGCGCCAGACCACCGCCATCGCCCAGGCCGAGATCTGATAATCCGGGATGGAGCCGTCGGTCATCCCGCGCACCAGGAATTCGATTTCCCCGGCGCTCAACTCCGCCCCGTCGCGTTTGCGGACGATGATGTCGACCATGCGCATGGCTAACTCCTCACCCCCATCCCCCGTCCCTCCCCTCGCTTCGCTCGAGGACAGGCTTTCCCCCTCTCCTGCATTGACCGCAGGAGAGGGGCAAGGGGTTCAGGGGTAGCGGGTGAGGACAGTATAATCGAGGCGGATCCGGAGGATTCCTCCCATGGACAAAGCCGACCTGCTGCTTGTCAACGCCAATGTGCTCACGATGGATTCCGAATACCGCCTCTTTCCCGGCGGCGCGGTGGCGGTGCGGGACGGCGCGATCCTCGCCGCGGGGGACGAATCCGATCTGCGGCGGGAGTACCGGGCGGAGGATGAGTTCGACTGCCGCGGATCGGCGCTCCTTCCGGCGCTGGTGAACGCCCACACCCACGCGGCGATGTGCCTCCTGCGCGGGCTGGCCGACGACCGGCGGCTCGACGTCTGGCTGTTGGGGTACATGATGCCGGTCGAGCGTCAGTTCGTCTCGCCGGATTTCGTCCGCCTGGGGACTCGATTGGCCTGCGCCGAGATGATCCGCGGCGGGGTGGGCACCTTCGCCGACATGTACTACTTCGAGGATGAGATCGCCGCGGCCGCGGCCGAAGCCGGGATGCGCGCCCTGTGCGCGCAGACGGTGATGAAATACCCCACCCCGGATTCGGCTTCCTACGAGGACGGCCTCGAGCGCGCCCGCGCCTTCCTGGCGCGCTGGAAGGACCACGCCCTGATCCACCCGGCCGTAGCGGCCCACGCCCCCTACACCTGCACCGAGGAGATCCTCCGCGCCTGCGCCTCGCTGGCGGTGGAGTTCGACCGCCCGCTGCACATCCATCTGGCGGAGACCGCGCAGGAGGTGGAACAGGCGCGTCAGCGGTTCGGCATGCCGGAAGTGCCCTACCTGCGCAACCTCGGCCTCTTCTCGGCCAAGATCATCGCCGCCCACTGCGTACACCTCGACGAGGGCGAGATGCGCACCCTGTGGAAAGCCGGCGCCGGAATTGTCCACGCCCCGACCAGCAACCTCAAACTCGGATCCGGAATCGCCCCGGTCGCCAAGATGCTCGAGATCGGATTGACCGTCGGGATCGGAACCGACGGCGCCGCCTCCAACAACGACCTGGACATGTTCGAGGAAATGCGCCTTGCGGCCCTGCTGGCCAAGGGAGTCAGCGGCGATCCCACCGCCCTTCCGGCCCGCACCGCCCTGGCGATGGCCACCCGGATGGGCGCCGAAGCCTTGCACATTGGGAGCCGGACCGGGTCGCTCGAACCGGGCAAGCGCGCCGACCTTCTGCTGTTGGATCTGGGCGGGATCCACTCCAGCCCGGGATTCGAGCGGGATCCGGAATCGGTTTATTCGAGGATCGTCTATTCCGCCAAGGCCGGCGACGTCACCGGCTTGATGGTGGATGGCCGGTGGCTGCTGCGCAACCGTAGACTGCAAACCCTGCCGGAAGCCGACCTGCTCCATCAGGCGGCGGAGATGGCGCGCCGGCTGGATTCGTTCCTGGCCCTGCGGGAATCCTCGGTGCTTTCCAAACTGGTGGCGATCGAAACCGCGTCCGAGGAGGAATCCTTCGAGGTCCAGGTGAAAGTCATCGTGCCGGAGGGTTTCCCCCTCCCCAGGCAGCTCGCCCATCCGGACCTGGAAATTCTCTACAGCCGGCACTACCGCGAGTACGACACCTATTTCGAGTTCCCGGCCGCCGACCAGGGCCGCCTGCGGTACCGCGAAGACCAAGCCGTCGGCGAGGGCGGCGAAACCATGAACGCGCGCTACCGGCTGACCCTCACCGGCCCGACCCGCGAGCGCGAGTTCACCGGCGCGGTGCTGCTTTCCCGCTCGCGGTTCCTGGCGGGAGCCACCCACAGCCTGCGCTTCTACCGCGAATATTTCCAGCCCGCGCGCGAGATCGAAGTCAACAAGCAGCGCCTGCGCTGGCAGATTCGCTACCGCGGCAAAGAATTCTTCGTCAATTTCGACAGCCTCTCCAAGCCCGCGCTGCCCGGGCGCTTCCTGGAAGTGAAGGCCCGCACTTGGTCCCGCCGGGATTCGGAGAACAAGGCCGGGATGATCGTAGAGATCGTCCGCCTGCTCGGCGCCCAGGACGCCGAAGCCTTCCGCCAGGACTACGTCGAAATGGCGGGGAAAAAGTAATAGACAGGATTTTTCAAGATTGACAGGATTTTCTTTTGATTTTTCGTATCTCCTCAGCCCCCCGTCCCTGCCCTTTCCTCACCCCCAACCCCACAACCCCTTCCCCCTCTCCTGACTTATGCCAGG
>JAFGKK010000083.1 GCA_016928575.1 Anaerolineales bacterium | reverse complement strand
GGAGAGGGGGAAGGGGCCAGGGGATAGGGGTGAGGATGGAAAAGAGCAGGATTTCATTTCAGTATTACTGAGGCTGAGCAGATACCAGAATCCTTTATAATCTAGCGTTTGTGCTGCCTGGAAAAGCACAAACCGGACATCTTCCAATTGTAGGTTTGATGTGAAGCGGGTCAAGATTATTACAATCGTTTTGGCAATTGGCGCCCTCATTGTCGTCGGGATCGGACTGGCCCTGAACATGATGGGGATGTTCCTGCCCGCACATGCCGACGACATCGATCGGTTTATGGAAAGCCGGATGGCGGCAATGCAGTCGCCGGGAATGGCGGCAGGAATCATCGGACCGGATGGCATTCTCTGGGAGGGATATTACGGCACAATGGATGGCAGACGCCCGGTGAACGAAGATACCCTGTTTCTTCTGGCCTCGGTTTCAAAAACCATGGTGGGTACCGCCGCGATGCAGCTTTGGGAACAGGGAAAATTCGAATTGGACGACGAGATAAATGATTACCTTGATTTCGAGGTGCGCAACCCCAATCATCCGGAGGCAGCCATTACCTTTCAACATCTGTTGACGCACCAATCGTCCATTAGCGACGGATCAATCGAACGGTATCAACGGTTCTATACCATTGCCGACGGAGGAGGCGACTCGCCGTTGGGGTTGGGCGAATTCCTGGAAAGCTATCTGGTTCCCGGTGGAGAGGAATATAGCGCGGCGAGCTATCGTAAAACGGCTCCCGGGGAAGGCTCAGAATACTCCAATTACGGCGTGGCGTTGCTGGCCCTCCTGGTGGAGATGATTTCGGGCGAGGACTTTGCGGATTATTGCCAAAGCCACATCTTTGATCCACTGGATATGGAACACAGCTACTTCAGGATCCGCGATATTCCTGCCAGCGAAATGCAAATCGCTTCTCCGTTCCATCAGGGGGAGCCGATCCCGCAATACAGCTATCCCGATTATCCGTCCGGCGCCCTCAGGACAACCCTTCGTGATTTGTCGCGTTTTGCCGCGTTTTATCTTGATCCGGCAGGCAGCGAGACCGGCATCCTTCAGCCCAAGACTGTGGAGTTGATGTTCGAATCGCACGGCGACTCGGTTTTTCTTGGAAGCGCCAATATGGGGTTAATTTGGATGCGGATGGATTGGATTTTTTTCGAAGCTGTCGGGCACAATGGAAGCGACAAAGGCGTATCGACCTACCTGCTGTTGTACCCGGAAGACGGATTTGCCACGGTCTTCTTTATGAATAGCGACTTTCGCGGATCGGATATCGGATACTATGTCCTGCTTCGGGATGTCGCCGAACGGCTGTACAACAAAGGCCAAGTCCTTGTCGCCGGTCAATAACCCGCGGCGGAAACCATGTCCGATGACGATGCGGCGCACGATGGGCAGGCGTTTGGGAAGGGTGTTGGAGGTGCCCGGATAGTAGAAGGAGTTGCCCCATGCCATCCCCATTGTCCTTCGGGCTGACGTCCCGGCGGCAGGTGGCCATCTCAAACAGCGGCCATTCTTGGATCAACCGTTGGCTTCCCAACCAACGGACACTGGTTGTGCGCGAGTTTTTTCGGTTGCAAAACACGCTTGGAAATGCCGGCATCCCGGAACGCCCAATTGATCCGCGGAATGGGCCGCGACAATCCCGAAGGAAAGAAGATTTCTCGAGCTTCGGCTCAGCTATTTCTTAGCCGATCCGGGCGAGGCGTCCAACACAGACACCATCGCCTTTGCGGCCCGCTGGATGATTTCGATCAACTCGCGCTGGTCGCCGGTGAGGGGGCCGGCCGAGGGGCGCGAGATCATCTGCAAGGCCATCAGGATTACGCCGAGATGCATCCGCAAATCGTGATCACGGGAAGGCGTTCGCCGGCGCGGGGTCATTTTTCATCTTCCCGCTGGCGCAGATGGGGATACAGGATGACTTCGCGGATCGTCGGCTGGTTTGTAAGCAGCATCGTCAACCGGTCCACCCCCATTCCGAAACCGCCGTTGGGGGGCATGCCGTACCGCATGGCATTGAGATAGTCCTCGTCCATGGGGTGGCGGTCTTCGTCCCCCTCCGCATACGCCCTTCCCATCTCCAGGAAGCGCTGTTCCTGGTCGAGCGGATCGTTCAGCTCGGAGAACGCGTTGCACAACTCCATGCCGGCAACGAACCCTTCAAACCGCTCCACCGTGGCGGGATCGCCCGGCTTGCTTTTCGCCAGTGGGGATATGTCCCGCGGGTAGTCGAAGAGGAAGGTGGGCTGGACGAGTTTGGGTTCAACGAAATGCGAAAGCAGGCTTTCAATCAGCTTCCCGCGGTGGGTTTGTACCTTGGGGGCAAGCCCTTTGGCCTGCATGGCGGCGGCGAGGGATTCGGCCGTCGGATGGTCGTCGATGTCGATCCCGCCGAGTTCCAGGATCGAATCGCGCAGGGAGACGCGGGTCCAGGGCGGGGTGAGATCGAGGGTGCGGCCGCGGAAGGAAATTTGCCGGGTGCCCAGGACTTCCTCGGCGACGGTGGAGACCATCTGTTCCGCCAGGTCCATGATCTGGCGGAAATCCGCGTAGGCCATGTAGAATTCCAATTGGGTGAACTCCGGATTGTGCTTGAAGGACACGCCTTCGTTCCGGAAATCCCGGCCGATCTCGTACACCCGCTCGTACCCGCCCACCAACAACCGCTTGAGATACAACTCGAAGGAAATCCTCAGGAACAGATCCTGATGGAGTTGGTGGTGATGGGTGACAAACGGCTTGGCCGCCGCGCCGCCGTACACCGCCTGAAGGATGGGGGTTTCCACCTCAAGGAAACCGCGCGAATCGAGGAAATTGCGGAGCGAGGCGATCACCCGCGCACGCGTTCGGAAAACCTCGCGGACTTCGGGATTGACCGCCAAATCCGCGTAGCGCTGGCGGTAGCGGGCTTCGGGGTTGTCGAAGGCGGAGTGTACGACTCGCCGACCGTCCTCACCGACGGTCTCCTTGGAGGCGGGCAGGGGGGTGATGGCTTTCGCCAGCATGGCGAACGATTCGACTTGCAGGGTGACCTCGCCGGTGCGGGTGCGGAAGAGCGTGCCGCGCGCTTGAAGGATGTCTCCCAGGTCGAACAAGTCGCGGAACCGGTCGAGGCTTTCCCGGCCGAGTTGGTCCGCTTTGAGCAACAGTTGAATCTGCCCGTCGCCGTCTTCGAGGTGGGCGAACACGGCTTTGCCCATGGAACGCACTGAGCGCAGGCGGCCGGCCAAAACGGCCGCCACCGGCTCCCCTGCGGCGGCCTGCTCGAAGGAACGGCGCGCTTGGGCGCTGGTATGGGTCCGTTCGGCGCGCGCCGGATAGGGATCCACCCCCGCTTCCCGCAGGCGTTGCACCTTCTGTTGGCGGTTCTTTTCAAGGTCGTTGAGTTCGCGCATGGGCGGATGGCGCGGAGAGCGGAGAGGCAGCCGTCTCGGACGCGCCCGGGATGGCGTTTACTTCACGGAAAGCACGCGGAAGGTCAGGATGCCGGCCGGGGCGGTGACCCGGATTTCGTCGCCCGATTTCCGGCCAAGCAGCGCCTGGCCCAAAGGGGATTGGTTGGAGATGCGGCCCTCTTTTGGATTGGCTTCGGCCGCTCCGACAATCACGTAGTGCTCGGGGGCGTTGTTGGCTTCCTGGATGGTCACTTTGCTGCCGACGCGGACGACATCCTGATGCCCGCCCTCCTCGATGATGATGGCGTTCGAAAGCATCGTTTCCAGGGTGAGAATTCGACCCTCGACGAATGCCTGTTCGTTCTTGGCGCTTTCGTATTCCGCGTTCTCGATGAGCTCGCCGCCTTCCATGGCGTCGTGAAGCCGTTCGGCGACTTCCGCGCGGCGCTTGGTGCGAAGGAGTTCCAACTCCTCCTCCAACTTTTTAAACCCTTCTTTGGTGAGAAAAACCGGTTGGTCGCTCATGCTGAATTCCTTCTCCGACCGACAAGGATAGGGTGGGACGGATCCCGCTTCGCCCATCCCATGCTGATCGTTTCCGTATGACAGGATTGGCTGGCTGACAAACGCGAACCCCCGAAGGATTGAGAATCGCAAGGCCGGGGATCCTGCCCTCCAACGGCGAAAATCATAGCATAATCCCACGGGCTTGACAAGAAAGCGCAACGCTTGCCGGCTTTTTTTCGGCGAGCGATCCGTTGACGACGGCGCCTCTAGGGTATACTAGGCTTGTGCCATTGCGAAAAATATTCCTCGCCGCCGCTTTCTGCATTTTGGCCGCTCCCTCCCTGGCGTTTCGACCGGCTCCTCAAGGACGCGTTCCACCCGAGGTGCAGGCCTTGTTCGATCGGATGACCGCCGCGGAGCGGATCGGCCAGCTGTTGATGGTCACCTTTCAGGGGAAGGATATATCCTCCGCGTCCGACATTCATCAGCTGATCGCGGATTATCACATCGGCGGCATCCTGTTGAAGCGCGAAAACGCCAACTGGCGGAGCGGAGAAGGCGAAGCCGCGGCCGTCCTGGCCCTCGCCAACGGTCTACAGCAGGTCGAAGCCGATTCCGCCGTCCGGGAAGAGCCGGTCGGGGAATCGACGTACATCCCGTTGTTCCTTTCCCTCCAGGGCGGAGACGACGGGTATCCGAATTCGCAGCTGATCACCGAACTCACCGATGTTCCCTCCGCGATGAGCATCGGCGCCACTTGGCAGCCTTCCTACGCCCAGGCGGTCGGCAAGATCCTCGGGCGGGAACTTTCGCGGCTGGGAATCAACATGTACATCGGCCCCTCGCTGGACGTCCTGGAATCCCCCAATCCGGGCACGACCGGAGACTTGGGGGCGCGGACCTTCGGCGGAGACCCGTTCTGGGTGGGGAAAATGGGACAGGCGTATATCCTCGGGATCCAGGAAGGCGGCGGGAACAAAGTGGCCGTCGTCGCCACGCATTTCCCCGGGATCGGCGCCTCGGACCGCAGCCCGGAAGAGGAAGTAGCCACCATCCGCAAGGCCATGCAGGAACTGCAATCGATCGATCTGGCTCCGTTCGCCAAGACGGCCGCGGACGTTCCGGGATCGCCCGGAATCGCCGACGGGTTTATGGTCTCGCACATCCGTTACCAGGGGTTGCAGGGGAACATCCGCACCAGCACGCGTCCGGTCAGCCTGGATCCCCAGGCCTTGCACCTTCTGCTGGCCTTGCCCGAATTCACCGTTTGGCGGGAAGGCGGCGGGATCACGGTCAGCAGTTCGCTGGGCGCGCAGTCGATGCGGAAATTTTACGAAGCCACCGGCCAGACCTATTCGAACAAGCATGTCGCTCTGAACGCCTTTCTGGCGGGGAACGACATCCTCCAAATTTCCGATCTGGTCAGCGCCGAAGGCCAGACCGAACTGCAGGCGACGGTCGATACGGTTAAATACCTCCAGCGATACTACGAAACCGATGCGGCCTTCGCGGAGAAAGTCGATCAGGCGGTGCTGAGGATCCTCTCCCTGAAAAAGCGCCTATATCCGCAGTTCTCGGCGGAGGCCGTTCTCCGCCCCGAGGCCGCCCTGGACGATTTAAAAACCGACCAAGGAATTGCTTCGGAAATCTGCCGGGCGGGCGCCACCCTGATCAGCCCCGATCCTGAATCGGCCGGTGGGTCGACGATCGAACCGCCGACGTCGGCAGACCGGATGCTGGTCTTTACGGATTCGAGGACGGTGGTTCCCTGCCCCGCGTGCACAACGGAATCGGACGTCTCGCCGACGGTTTTCGCCGACACCGTTCTCCGGCTGTACGGTCCGGGAGCATCCGGATTGATCCAGCCGACGCGGATCCAGTCGTATTCCTTCAAGGATTTATACGGGTATCTGCAGGGGGTGGAACTGCCGGATCTGGACATCGCGCTGGCGAATGCCACGGTGCTGATCGCCCTGATCCGGGCCCCGTCTCCCGGCATCCCGGAATCCGTCGCCTTCCAGCGGTTGCTGGAAGAGGAGCCGGCGCTGATCCGCAACAAGAAGATTATCGTCTTCGCCCTGGGCGCGCCGTACTACCTGGATTCGACGGAGATCAGCAAGGTAAACGCCTACTACGCCCTGTACTCCAAGCACCCCGGCTGCATCGAAGTCGGCGCGCGGATTCTGCTCGGCGACGCCGCCCCCGCCGGCTCCTCTCCGGTGAGCATCGAAGGGATTAACTACGACCTGCTGACCGAACTCTCTCCCGATCCCGGTCAAATGATCCAGATTTCCGTAGGATTGCGCGGTGCGCCGACGGCGATCGCGCCGACCGAAGCCGTCACGCAGACCCTGAGCGCTTCGCCGACTCCGATGGGATTTTCGCTGGGGGATGAGATAACCTTCACCGCGGGGCCGGTCATGGACCACAATCAGCATATCGTACCCGACGGGACCGGCTTGAGCTTCCAAATCGTCTACCCGGATGAGGATATTCCCCCGCTTCTCCTGGATGCGACCACGGTTAACGGAATCGCCCGGACGGACTATCTCCTCGGGCGGCAGGGGGTGATGCAAGTATCCGCTTTCAGCGCTCCGGCGAACCAATCCACGATCCTTCGGTTGACCGTCGGGGAGGAGCCGGGATTCGTCACCGCCATCGTTCCGACGGAAAACGGAAACCAAACTCCCTCGCCCTCGATCACGCCCACCCTGTCCGCCACTGAGGCGGCTCCCGGGCAGGGCGGGAAGGAACGGGCTGGGATGGACACGCTGGTCGTACAACTCTTGATCATCGGATCTTTTTCCGCGTTGGCCTACACGGTAAGCCGCAACCCGGGTTGGGGCGCGTACCGCTGGCGGGTCCCGTTGGGCTTCGTCGTCGGAAGCCTGGCCGGGTACGATTTGGCCGTCATCGGCTTCTCCGGCGCCGGCGGGTTTTCAAGTTTTGGCGGACGCTGGATTAGCGTGGCGGCGGGACTGATTTGCGGGCTGGCCGGCGCCGCCCTCGGGTGGGGGTCGGTGCGCTGGAAGCGGAATTAATCCGTGCCGGATCAGGGCAACAGGCTGGAAAACACCGCCAGGAACAGCAACGCCAGCGCAAGGACCGCCAAGGCTTTGTCGGGTTGGGTGAGCGGGACGGCGGACGGCTGCTGAAAGTAGCGGGCCGAGTGCGAGGAGGAGGGCAGGGGGGCCGGCGCGGCGCCGAACAGCGCCTCCCGGAAAATCTTGACCGTTGCCGGACGGTCATCCGGATGGAGGGCCATCGCCCAAAGCGCCGTCCGTTCCAATTCGGGAGGAACCTGCGGGTTGAGGTGCCGCAGCGGAGTAAGCGTGTCCGGATTCAGAAAGCGCTGCTTCGCTTCGGGCGGGGCCTGCCCGGAGAGAAGGTGGTAGAGCGTACAGCCGAGGGCGTACACGTCGCTGCGGATGTCCGTGTGGCCCGTATCCCCTCCGTATTGTTCGAGCGGCGTGTAGAGCGCCGTGCCCCGGCCTTGCATCACCGTGATCGTCATCTCGTCCGGAACCATGACCTTAACCAGCCCGAAATCCACCAGTTTTACCAATCCGCTGGGGGTGACGCGGATGTTGCCGGGCTTGACATCGCGATGGAGGATCGGCGGATCCTGGCCGTGCAGGTATTCCAGGGCGTCGCACAATTGCGCGGTCCAGGCCAGGACATCCGCTTCGGGAAGAAAGCTGCCGAGTTGGCGGGCGTCTTCCACCATGCTGCGCAAATCCCGTCCCGGGACGAAATCCATCACCAGGTAATCCCGATTGCCGGAAGAGAAAAAATCTGATACCTTAGGAAGGTTGGGGTGGTCCAACCGGGCGAGAATGCTGGCTTCCCGGTAAAATTGCTCGCGGGCTTCCTGTTGTAGCCGCTCCGGCATGCCGGGATCCTGCTCCACTTCCTTGATCGCGCATTTTCTTCCGGAAAGCCGTTCGTCGTCGGCAAGGTAGATGGCGCCCATCCCGCCGTGTCCGATGACGGACAGCACGCGGTAGCGGTTTTTCAAGAGGTGATTCTCGTTTAACGGCTTGGTGGGCATACGAAGGAAGGAAACTCCATTTCCCCCACCGGGCTGGAAAACGCGGGGTGGAGGAAATCGCAATCCTCTCGGTTTGACCGCTGCATGGGAGCTTGCGGCAAGCCCCGGCGTCATGCAGGCGATGAAAGCATTATAACCTATGGAATCAATGGAATCCAAAGAAGAATCTCCGGTTCTGATTGGCCAATCCGGTCCGGTCCAAGGAATGCGCTGGAGCATCCCGCCGACGGGCGTCACCCTCGGGCGGGAGAACGGCTGCGAAGTGGTGATTGCGGACCGCCAGGTTTCCCGGCGCCATGCTAAAATCGACCGCCGCGGAGGTCGGACCTTCATCCAGGACTTGGCCAGCAAGAACGGCACCTGTGTCAACGGCCTCCCGGTCAAGGACGAGATGGAGGTCAAAGACGGCGACCTGATCCAAATCGCCCTGGCCGCGGGGTTTCTCTACATCGCATCCGATTCCACCACGCCGCTCGAAGCCGAGGGAGTGGCGCCGCGGCAGGGCCGGATCCGTCTGAACCCGGTCGAACATTCCGTGACGGTAAACGACCGCCTGGTCGATCCGCCGCTGTCGATCCATCAATACCGGTTTTTAGAGATGCTGGTCTTCAGGAGCGGGGGGCTGGC
>JAFGKK010000082.1 GCA_016928575.1 Anaerolineales bacterium | reverse complement strand
CGTCATGCCCGAGTGATCGTATCGGGCATCCAGGAACCGCCGGAGTGACTTCCGGAACGCATGCCCCGGGTCCCCGATTAACCCGCTCGGGGATGACGATCTAGAGACAGCATTTGCCTCTTTATATACGGCCCCGGTTCTATGGCGCCTTGGAGGCGGCCGGCGTAACCGTCGCGCAATATTCCACCGCCATCCAGCCGGTTTCGCCCGACGCGGTTCGCACCGGAACCCACCAAGTGCCGTCCTTTTCCATCGCCGGCCCGAGGATCTCCACCACGTCGCCTTCCTGCAGGGAGGCGATTTTCTTTCCGTCCAACCCCGGCGCATCGCGCAGGTAGACGCCCTGCCCACCCGTGCCGCGGACGACCGCCGGAACCGGCGTGGGGGTGGGGGTGAAGGTAGTGCTCGGGATCGGCGAGCGGGTGGGGGTGGGCGAAACCGTGGCCGAGAGGGTGAGGCTGGGAAGGGACGAAAGGGTGGAGGTTTCCGAGGGAAGCAGGATCGGCCCGGGCGTGCCGGAAGGCCGCGCCGCGGGCGGCTCCCACCGCGCCCACGCCAAGAGCAGGGCCGCGCCCAGCAGGACGGCGGCCGCCATCCCCGCGTAAGCGCGCGCATCCCGCTCCGCGGGGCGGAAGGCGAAGGCGAGGTAGGCGCCGGTGGAAGCCAATAGCGCCAAGCTGGAATAAATCCCCCAGGCCAATCCGGCCGCGAGCGCATCGGCGCCGCTGCCGGCCGCGGCGGATACGGCGGCGGCGCAAAGCGGAGCGAGGCAGCCGTAAGAAACGACGAGGTTCGGCATCCAGGCATCGGCCGCGCCGCGCAGGAACCTCCAGGTAAGCAGGGCCGCGGCCGCAACCACCGCCAGCGCCGCCGCCGCGTCGGGCTGCACCGCCAAAGCCGGCCCGCCGAACAGCGAGAAGGTGAACGCCGCCGTCCAAGCCGCGGCGAAGGCCAGAATCCACGCCAGCATGAGCGCCGCCAGGTTGCGCGCGGCGAAGCGCCACGATCCGGTGACCAGTCCGAGCGCGGCGCCGGCGAGCGGGTTGAGCACCGGGGCGCAGGCCAGACCGGCGATCAGCAGAACGGTTGAGGAGAAGACCTGCGAAACGCCAATCAGGAACGCGGCCAGCAGGGTGAGCAGGAAAAAATCCAGGCGCGGGAAAGCCCGCTCGGCGAGGTCGTCCAGGGCCCGGTCGCGCTCCTCCTGGCCGACGAACGGAAGCAGCGAACGCGCGCGCCTGCGCCGCAAGGGGGACGGCGGCGCCCCATCGGAGGGCATCGGTTCGAGCGGTGTCATCCCAAAATCCCTCCCGCTTCCGGATTCCGTTTTCCGCCGCCGAGGAAGACCTTTTGCGGCGGAAGATGAGGATGAGGCGGCATCCCGGCCGGACGGGATGCGGCCCGGTTTCATTATAGCCCAGCCTCCGAAGGCAAGGTGTTATAATGACCACATGGCCGAGAAAACAGAACGCCCGCGCCGAAAAAGTCGGTTGCGCACGCGGTTGCTCCTTTACGGCGGCCTCCTCCTGGCGCTGCTCGTCGCCGCCGCGGCGGGTCTGGCATTCCTTTCGCAGGACGAAGCCCTGACCCGCACCGCGCGCGACGTGTTTCTGATCCTGCTGGCGCTGGAGTTCATGGTGGTGGGGGTCGCGCTGATCGTGCTGGTGGTCCACCTTTCACGGCTGATCCTGCTGATCGAAATGGAAATCCGCCCGATGCTCGAGAACGCCAACGAAACGCTCGACGCCCTGCGCGGGACCACGCTGTTCCTCAACGAAACCGTGGTCGAACCGGTCCTGAAACTGCAAAGCTCGCTGGCCGGGATCCAACGCATCCTGGAAGTGATGGGCGTCTTCCGCCGGCCTTTCAAGGGATAGGCCCGTTCATTTATTCCATCGCCGGAGAAAGGAGCAACTATCATGGCTGACAACGACAGCGACCTGGGATCCTTCTTGGCGGGGTTCGTCATCGGCGGCTTGGTGGGCGCCGGCGTGGCGCTTCTGCTGGCTCCCCAAAGCGGCGAAGAAACCCGCGAAATGCTCCGTGAACGCAGCATCGAACTGAAGAGCCGGGCCGAGCATGCGGCTTCGGATCTTCGCACCAAAGCCGAAACAGCCTTCGAGGAAGGCCGCGAGCGGGTCGACGCGGCCGTGGAATCCGCCCGCGCGCGGGTCTCGCGGCGCAAACCCGGGGCGGCTGAAGGCGAGGCGCCGAGTTAAAGCCGCCGGCGCCGCCCGGCCTCCGCGCATATCGGCGGATCCGTCCGGATGTTGAAACATTGCGCCGTATTCGGCATTGTCACGCCGCCCCCGGCGTGACCTTCGCCGGGGGAAGCGTTTTTTTTGGGAAACCGTCGAAGGTGCTTAACGGGGTGCTGAAAAAGGCCTTTGACAACCCCCGCCTTTTTCAGCACCCTGGTATATAATAAAAAAACCAACCCCCGAAAATCCGGGGGTTGGTTTTTTTTTCGGAAAAGGCGGGGCAAGCTCATCCGCCGGCGACCACCTCAAAAAAAGCCTCCACGACCTTCGGATCGAAATGCCCGCCGGCTTGGCGGTGGATGTAGTCGCGCGCGTCCGAATCCGACCAAGCCGGTCGGTACGGCCGGGCGGAGCGCATGGCGTCCCAGACGTCCACCACCGCAAAGATCCGCGCCGCCCACGGGATCTGGGTCCCGCTCAATCCGCGCGGATACCCCGTCCCGTCCCAGCGCTCATGGTGGCAGTAGGGAATGTCGATCGCCGGGCGCAGATAGTTGACGGAGGCCAGCAGGTCGCGGGCGTGGACCGGATGCCCGCGCAGGACCTCCCAGTCCTCCTGGCTGAGCGGCTCGGCCTTGCGGAGGATGCTCTCCGGAATTCCCATCATCCCGATGTCGTGCAGGATCGCGCCGCGGTAGATGTGAGTCAGCTCCTTGTCGCCGCATCCCAGGGCCTTGGCCAGACGCACCGTCCAATCTGCCAGGCGCTGGGATTCGCCTTCCATCGAATGCTCGCGCAACTCGAGGGTCCGCGCCCATCCCGTCAGGGTGTCGTTGTAGGCCAGGTTTAATTCGTCGTTCGACGCCTGCAGGCCCTCGAACAATTCGGCGTTGTCGATCGCGATCGCCGCCTGCCCGGCCACCAGACCCAAAAAAGATTCGGCGTCGGCATCCAGCTCGGAGGAATCGCGGAAGAACAGCTCCAGGACGCCTTTGGCCGACCCTTTGGTGAGCAGGGGAAGGCACAGGTAGGAGCGGAATTCCTCGCCGGCGATTTTCGGGTAGATCTTCGCGCCGTCGGTCCGCTCCTCAAGGCGGGGAACGCGCACCAGGCGCCGGGATTGCGTCGCCTGGTTGGCGTAGCTGTCCATTTTGCGCGGATAGGATTGCAGCGGAAGGGGTCCGCGGAATCCGCGCGCGCAGGCCATGCGGAAGGTCTGGAGATCCGGCTGGTAAATCAGCACGTCGGCCGCGGGAACATTCAGCAGATCGGTCAATTGGCCAAGCAGGATGTTGAGGACCAGTTCAAGCTTGAAACTGCTGGCAATCGCGGTGTCGATCGCGCGCATGGCGGTCAACCGCCGCACCTGGTTCTCGTTGAGCGCGTTCAGGCGGGCCAGCTCCTCGTTCCGGCTGCGGAGCTCCTCCGCCTGCCGCTCCAACGCACTCCGCGCCTGCTTGATTTCGGTGATGTCGCGGCCGTAGACGTTGACATACCCCGCTTTGCGGACGGGCGTCAGGAAACAGGAAAAGACCCGATCCGCGACCGCGGTCTCGACGTCGCGGATCTCGTTGCGCTCGTAGGCCTCTCCGAGCCGCGCCCGGAAGCCGCCCGGAACGGCCTGGCCGGGCGCGATCCGCCACAGATCGAGGAACGACCGGCTGGCGGTGTTGGCGAAGAGCAGAACGCCGTCCGGCGCAAAGCGCATCACCGGATTGGGGTTTTCCATGGGAAACCGGGAAAGATTCTCGATCTGCTCTTCGGCCTGCCGCTGTTCGGTGATGTCGCGCGCGGAGGAGAGCGCCCCGGCCGCCTCGCCGCGCCCGTTCCGCAGGGTCCGGCACCACCAGGCCAGCAGGCGCTTTTGGCCGTCCCGGCGCCGCTGCCAGCTTTCCACGTAGATCGTGTCCTCCGTGCCGTTGATCACCGACTGGACACGGGCGTAGGTATCCTGCTCCCCCTCAAAATACTCGGCCGCCTCCTTCCCGACCACATCCGCGCCGAAGAATGACAGACCCGCCGGATTGGCCCAGATATACACCTTCCGGGCATCAACCTCCATGACGATCTCCGGGATCGCATCCAGCAGCGCTTGGTGGCGCAGGGCCAGCGCGCGCAGTTCGTTCTCGGCCTTCTGCTTTTCGGTGATGTCGCGGAAGGTGCTCAGCGTATACAGAGTTTTTCCAAGCCACAGATGGCTGGTCGAAATTTCCAACTCGCGCCGGAGCCCGTCTTTGCGGATCACGGAGTAGGTGAAACGCCGGTCGGTGACGGTTCCCCCGCGCGCCTCCTCCATCATCCGCCGGACGGTCTCCCGGGATTCCGGCGCCAAGTGGTCCATGAGCGGGATGGAACGGAACTCCTCCAGATCGTCGTATCCGAAGATCTCCAGCAAGGATCGGTTGACGTCGACGATCCGGTTGCCCTGCGAAAGCCCGATCCCCTCGAGCGAATGGTCGAACAGGCTCCGGTAGCGCTCCTCGCTTTCGCGCAGGGCCAGCTCCGCCTGCCGCTCCGCGGTGATGTCGCGGATGGCGGATACCATGCCGGCGAAGCTCCCATCCGGCGCGCAGAGCGGCGCGCCGTTGACCGACAACACCGTCCGCTCCCCGGTTTCGCGTTCGACGGCGTGTTCGATGTCGTACACCGGCTTCCCGGAGGACTTGACCCGGGGGAACGGGAGCTCCTCGGGAGGGAACGGCCCGCCGTCCGGCGCCGTGATCTTCCACTCCGGGTCGTCGTACGCGCGCCCGACGATCCGGCTTTTTTGGAGGCCCAGGATCCGTTCGGCGGCCGCATTGGCATAGGTGACCCGTCCATCGCCGTCCACGAACGTGACCCCATACGGCGCGGAAGCCACCATGGCGCCCGCCCGGCCCTCGCTTTTCCACAGCGCCTCTTCGGTTTTCAGCCGGTCGGTGACGTCGAGCACGTGGGTGACGAAATGCGAAGGCTTGCCGTCGGCGCCGAACACCACGGCCGAACTCACATCCGCCCAGACGGTGCCGCCGTCTTTGCGAACGTAGCGCTTGGCAAAACGGACCGTCCGCCCCCCGCCTTCCAAAACGTCCTGCATGACCCGGCGGCTGGATTCGACATCCTCCGGATGGGTGATATCCAGGAACTCCATCCCCAGCAGTTCCTCTTCGCCGTAGCCGGTGATCGCGCAGAAGGCCGGATTGACCATCCGGTAACGCCGGTCCATTCCGAACAGGGTGATGCCGACGGAGGAATTCTCGAAGATGGAGCGGAACTTTTCGAAGCTGTCCCGCAGGGCGCTTTCGGCTCGTTTGCGCTGGTCGATATCTTCAATGAATCCCTCGAAAAACGCCGGCCGGCCTTCGGCGTCGTTCACGGTGCGGACGCTCAGCAACCCCCAAAAGGCGCTGCCGTCCTTGCGGCGATATAGGTTTTCGAATTTGTCCCGGGCGGGGTCCTCCTCCTTCAGCCGGATGATTTCCGCCCGCCGCGCCGGATCGGCGAATAATTCGGCGGCGTCCCGGACCGAGGCGTACAACTCCTCCGGCGAGGCGTAGCCGAACAAGCGCGCGAAAGCCGGATTGACCCGGATGATTTTTCCGTCGAACGCGGATTGGAAAACCGGCACGACGGCCTGCTCGAACAGTTCCCGGTAGCGGCGCTCGTTTTCCCGGAGCTGCCGTTCCTGATCCTTGCGCTCGGTGACGTCGTGGTAGTTGACCAGGATCGCCCCGACCGCGGGGTTATCCAGGTGGTTGACGCCGTACCCCTCGATCCAGCGCGGATCCCCCGACGCATCCCGGATCCGCCCTTCGAACGGAACGGTTTTGCCGGGGGATCGCAGGATTTGCGCGAAGAGTCTTTCCGTCTCCCGCTTGTCCTCCGGCCAGATCCATTCCATCAGGTTGCTGTGCAGGACCTGCCCGTCGGGGCGATGGAGCACCCGGCGGACGGAGGGACTGCGGTAGAGAATCCTTCCGCGGTCATCCACAAAGGTGAAGATCTCGGCGCTGTTTTGCACAAGAACCCGGAACGCGCGATCGTCGTCCCAGATCGGCTTGTCTCGATTCGGAGATTGCGGTTTTCGGGTGCCGGGTTTGGACGAGCGGGCCGGCGGCGCGGCTTTTTTGCGGGGCGGCTTGCGGAATTCGGTTGTTTTCTTTTTCATCCGCCACCTCCCTTCCCAGCTAACAGGAGGAAAAGCACGGAAATAAAGGCCGTCATCCGGACCGGAGGAGGTCCGGGGCAGACAACGGACCTCATTTATACATCATTCCCGGCGCGGCGTACAATGGGCCGGCCGGGGCAGCCTCGGGGATGACGGGATGGTCGTCATGCCCGCGTGTATTTGGCGGGCATCCAGGAACCGATGGAGCGGTTCCCGGAGCGGATGCCCTGGATCCCCGCTACGAGCGCGCGGGGATGACGATCGCAACCCATTCGGGTGTTCTTGG
>JAFGKK010000081.1 GCA_016928575.1 Anaerolineales bacterium | reverse complement strand
CCTGACCGGACGAATCCTCCGCATCCACCCGCAAAGCATCGAAGTCGCTTCCCAGGGCGGACCGCGGGTGGTGCTCGTCTCGCCCCAAACGCGGTTCCTCGAACAGGACGGCCGGGAAATCGCGATCCGGGATCTGGCGGCCGGGGACTTGGTTGCGGTGTACGGGCTGACGGCGGGCGACGGCGGGGCCCTGCAGGCGGAGGTCATCGTCCGCCTGCCGCCGAAGGAATAATTCCTAAAAAAAATTCGCCGCAAAGGCGCAGAATGCGCGGAGCTTTTTCCCCCTCTGCGTTCTCTGCGACTCTACGGTGTACAAATCAATCCCCGCCTAAAATCACCGCCAACATCTTCCCGTGCAGGATGGGATTGGCCGCGATGAGCGACGGTTCGCCGGCCAAGTAGTCGCTCACCCCGTCCATCGCGGTCACCCGCGCCCCGGCTTCCTCGGCGATCAGCCCGCCGGCGGCCACGTCCCAAGGCGAAAGGCGCATCTCCCAATACCCGTCGAACCGGCCCGCGCCGACGTACGCCAGGTCGAGCGCCGCCGATCCCAGGCGCCGCACCCCCCGCGAGCGCACCGCGAACCGCGCATACAGGTCCAAATTGTTCTGCGGATTCGACCAGGCGTCGTAGGGGAACCCGGTCACCAGCAGGCTGCTGCGCAGGTCGGTTGACTGCGTCGCCCGCAGGCGGGCCGATCCGCAGAACGCCCCTTTGCCGCGCTCCGCCCAAAAAATTTCCTTGCGGGTCGGATCGTATACGACGCCCAGCTTCGTGCGTCCGCCCTCCCGCAGCGCGATCGACACGCTGAAGATCGGCAATCCGTGGGCGAAATTGGTCGTCCCGTCGAGCGGATCCACCATCCAGATGGGCTTTCTCTCTTCTTCTCCGCCGCCGATCTGTCCGCTTTCTTCGGAGAGGATTCGATGGTCCGGAAACGACCGGCGGATCCGTCCCAGGATGCATTCATCCGAGCGGCGGTCGAATTCGGTCACCAGGTCAATTTCGCGGCGTTTGTGCTCGATCCGCATCCGGGTTCCGAATCCCTCCAAAAGGATTTTTCCGGCGGCTTTCGCCGCGCGGATTGCGAATTCCGTTTCCGAGCTTGGGGTGGGCAAAGGCTTCACTCCTTGATCCAGCGGCTGATCGTTTCCAAATGGCTGGTCTGCGGGAAGAGGTCGATCGGGACGACCGCGGTCGGCCGGTATCCCGCGCCGGCCAGGATGCGCGCATCCCGCGCCAGAGTCGACATATCGCACGAGGCCATGACGATCCGGGCCGGAGCGGAGCGCAAGAGCGCCCGCATCGCCCGCGCGGTCAACCCGCTGCGCGGCGGATCGATCACCGCCAGGTCCGGCTTTACGCGGATCGCCTCCAGCGCCGCTTCCGCGGGAGCGGCGTAGAGCTCCACCGTGTCGAACGAATCCAGGTTGGCCTCGAAATCCGCCGCCGCCAGCGGGGATTCCTCGATCCCGATCAGCCGCGCCGTTCGTTCGGCGAGAAATGCGCTGAACAGCCCCGTTCCGCAGTAGATGTCGAAGGCGGTCTCGCCGCGCTTCGGTTCGGCCAGCGACAGCACCGTCTCGACCATCGCCGGGATCAGGGCCGTGTTGACCTGGAAAAAACTCCCGGCCGAAGCCGTGAAGGTCCGGCCGAGGACGGTATACCGCAGCGGCCCGCCGGCAAGATAGGTCGGTTCCCCGTGCGAGTCGAGCCACGCGGCCGAGATCTCGGCTTCCACGCACACCTCCGGGATCCCTCCGGATTCCCCCTCGAGGACGATCATCTCGCCGTCGTCGGAAGCACGGAAGCCGATTTGGCGCAGTCCGGGGAAGGATTCCCAATCCAGCGCCTTCCACAGTTCGAGGAGCCGCGGTTCCGGGAGGTGGCATTCCTCCACCGGCAGCACGGTGTGCGATCCGCGGCGGAAAAAGCCGAGGCGGTTGCCTGCCGCCGGCGCGTATTGGACGTGGTTGCGGTAATTCCATTCCGCGGGAGAGGGCAGCGCCGGGCGGAGCGGAGGATCGGCGATTCCCCCCAGGCGTTGAAGCTGTTCGCGCAGGACCGCTTCCTTGGCCCGCACCTGGGCGGCGTAAGCCAGGTGCTGCAACTGGCATCCGCCGCATTCGCCGAAATGCCGGCAGCGGGGCGCCACCCGTTCCGCGGACGGGTCGACGATCTCCGCCAGCTTTGCCCGCAGGTATCCCTTGTGCGATTCGCCCGGCTCCACGCGGACCGTCTCCCCCGGAGCGGTGAAAGGGACGAACACCGGCCGCCCGTCGGGCGCGTAGCCCATACCGTCGCCCCCATGGATGATTTTTTCGATGACGATTTCCATCAAATCGATTCCACGAATGGTCGGCGGGGGCGGGCGCCGGCCCCTGCCGCGATCAACGGGTCATCCTACCCCAACCATCCCGCCGCCACGAGGATCGTGAACGTGGCCACGAACCAATGGATCAGGAACGGATACAGAAAGGAGCGGGTCCGCCACGCCACCCATCCGAAGGCGAACCCTCCGAAGATGGTGGAAAGCGTTTCCACGGCGGGCTTGGTGATGTGGGCCATGGCGAAGGGCACCGCCTGCAGCCAGAGCGCATGCACGCCGAATTTTTTTTCGTATCCGAAAAGCACGAAGCCGCGGAAGAGGAACTCCCACCCGAGCAGGTCCAGGAAGGTCATCAGCGGCAGGATCCGCGTGGCCTGCCAGGAATAGTAGGTCCTCATCGACGGATCGGCGCGGCCGACGGCCCACAGGACCGGCGCCATGACCATGACCGCCGCGCCGGTGATGGCGAAGCCCGCCTTCCAGTCCCCGAGGGTGAAGCCGTACTCCCGCACCGGCCGGCGGAAGCCGAAAACGACCATCGCCAGGGGAATCAACAGGTACAAGCCGACCCCGTCGATCCCGGATACCGGCGTGAGCTCGTAATAGTAATCGACCATCACCAGAAGCGTGCTGGCGACGGTGATGGCGACGATCTCCCGGTCGAAGGATAATTGCTCGAGGCGGAGCCATTTTCGGAGCATGCCCAATTCCCTTTCCCGCATCGGTACATTAACACCCCCTCCCCTGCCCTCCCCCGTTTAGCATAGTACGCTAAACAGGGGAGGGCAGGGGAGGGGGTGATCCGCTAATATGGAAAAAACGTTTCGTTTCCGCCCGGACCGAACAGCGCCGCCAGATGCTCCCGGTCCGCCCACAGCTCGTATCCCCAGTTGAACACAAGCAGCAACAACGCGGCGGCCGGCAAAATCCAGGCTCTCCATCCGAGCGGGGTGCGGAACGACGCCAGAAGCTCGCGCCGGCGCACGACCGCCGCCGCGGCCAGCGCCGCGAAAAACGGGATCAGCGTCATGTGGAACCGCTCCTCGGCCAGGATCAGGAGGTGGGGCGTGATGTAGGCCGCCAGGAACAGCAACACCATCGTCTTCGTATTTGAACGCGGCACCGCCGCGGCGCCGAAGGCCGCCGCCGGCGCCAGAAACCCCCATGGCAGGAGGAAAAATCCCGCTATCGCCAGCAGGATCGGCGCGGGGATGGATCCGAAGAAGTTGTTGGAATAGAAGAATTGGATCGCGCGGCGTTCCAGCCCGAAGAAATATCCGGCTTTGCGGACGGCGAGTTCCGGGATCCGCCCTGGATCATCGCGGAGAAAGCCGGCTGCCCGCTCCAGCCCGACCGTGTCGCGGTCCATGTCGTTGAAAATCGTCAGCAGGTCGGTCGAGATCCCGTATTGGAACGTGCCGCTGCTTTTCGGGTGGTATCCCATATACAGGTTGTAGCCGAGCGAGATTTCCACGAACGCCGGACGGCCCGCCAGAATGGAGTTGCGCAGCGCCCAGGGAAAAACCACGAGCCCGGCGGCGGCGGCGAATACCCCCGCGCCGCGGAGGCTCTTCGCGTTGCGCCAAATCCAATACATCGCGAAGGGGACGAAGGCCGCGAACACCGAGCGGGTGAGGATTGCCAATCCGGCCACCGCGCCGGCGAGTGCGAACCAGCGCACCCCGGGCCGATCCCAAGGTTTCCTCCCCGCGCCGGGCGGCCCCCCGCCGATCGTGTTGCCCTGAGCCCCGCGCAGGATCAGGAGGACGCATCCCAGAGTGAGGACGAAGAAGAGATTCTCGGTCGCCAGAGCCAGCGGATACAGCACGCTCATCGGGTAGAGCGCCATGATCCAGGCGGCGATGTGCGCCGTGCGCTCGCGTTCCGGATCCAACCGGCGCGCCAGGACGTAGGTCATCGGGGCCAGCAGGGCGCTGAGAGCGGCTTGCACCAGGCGCGCGACAAAGAAGCGGTGCGAAAGGCCGCTGAAAAAATAGACTGCGGCCAGAAAGATCGGATACATCGGGCCGCGGAATGCGGCTTCGATCCCGCGCGGATCGTACGGCACGTTGGTCAGATCCACCGCGATGTACGGGCGGATCAGGTCCAGGTCCGGTTCGGAGTACCAGCGGTAGCCGTTGCCCGCAACCAGGCTGCGGGCCAGCATGTCGTATTGGTGCATGTCGTCCAGCCCGATTCCCAGGTTGTACGCAAACAGCACGGGGATCAGCCGGACGATCAAAGCCGCGATGAAGAAACGTTTCGGGATCTTCAAGATGGTTGGCGCCCCTTCCGGCGGACCGATATTGTACCCCTCCCGGCTTGGCGATTCACCAATCCGGAGTCGCGGGTTCTGCCGTTCTTCCGGCGGAGGCCGGGGGATGGTTACGATGGTTTGGCGGGGAAGATGCGGAGCTTATTTCGACCCTTTGCGGGTGTCGTTGCGCAGACCGGAAAAAGGATCTTCCGCCGGGAGCCGCTTTCGGGGAGTGGGCAGGGCGGGAATGTGCGCTGAGGGGCCGAGGATGATCCGCAGGGCGTCCAGGGCGCTCTCGTCGTATTCGCAGTGGCGGCAGATGTCGCAGATCCAAGCCGGAAAATCCGGCACGACCACCAGCGTCTCTTCCAACTTCGCATAATAAGGCACGCTGCCGCTGCGCAGCGTCCCCATCTGGCATTCCGGACAATTCTCTTTCCAGTTGTCCTGATCTTTTTCGTCCGTCATGCTCAACTCCGGCCGGCGTTTGCGCCGGATGATCGTGAAGCGGCCCCCAATCCCCAAAGGGAGGGAAGCCTATTGTACCGGAAAGCGGAATTCTGCGGATCGGAGGCTCCGTTGCGCCATTCCAGCAGGCCCCATTCCGGGGGAGGCCAATAGATCACCCACGCCTTGCCTACCACTTCCTTCATGGATACCGGCCCGAAGGACCGTGAATCCAGCGATATTCCGCGGTTGTCGCCCATGACGAATAATTCTTCCGGGCCCAGCTGCCAGCGGTTGTCCGGTGAAGTGCTTCCCAGGATGTACGTTTCCTCCAACTCCTGGCCGTTGATCCACACCGATCCCCCGCGGATCTCCAGGGTCTCGCCCGGCAGACCGATCACCCGCTTGATCAAATCGTCGGTCTGGGCGTTGGTCGGCGGCAGGAAGACGATCACGTCCCCGCGTTGAGGGGGGGCCCAGGCATAGGCCAATCGGCTGACGATGATCCATTCCCCGCTGAGCAGGGTCGGTCGCATGCTCGGTCCTTCGACCACCACCCGAGCGGTGGCCAGGCTGATGGCCAGGTAGAACACTCCGGCCAGCGCGAGCGTTTGCAGCGTTTCCAGCGCGATCGCCCGCAGGCGCGATTTGTTCTTGGGCGTTTCCACCGCCTCGGGGAGATACGATTGATCTTGCATCAGGCCTCGAATCCGCCGCGGATTTTCCATCCCGGACGCGGGCAGATTATACGTCGTCCATGCGCGCTAAGTAAAGGAAGGGGGATGGCATCCCGTCACAACTCCGTGAAAAGTCAAAGGTATGAAAACCACAAAGAACCGGAAAACGATCCGCTTGCAGGGAAATTCTATCGTATCTCTGGGGTTTTTAACTTATTCTACGATCTTTTGCGGAAGGATAACACCAACGGAGTGCCCAGGAAGGGATATCGGGCGCGGATTTGGTTTTCAAGAAACCGCCGGTAGGAAAAATGCACCAGACCCGGATCGTTTACATGAATTAGAAACGTGGGCGGATCGGCTTTAACCTGGGATCCGTAATACAGCTTGAGTTGGCGGCCCGAGCGGGCCGGCGGCGCGTGTTTCTCCTGGGCTTCGCGCAGAATCCGGTTCAACTCCGATGTCGGGATCCTCACCAGGCGCTCTTCTTGAACCCGCAGCGCCGCCGGCAGGATTTCCCCCGTTCGTTGCCCGGTCTTGGCGGAGACAAACAGCACCGGCACGTAGTCCAGAAAATCCAGCTCCTCGCGGATCCGGCGCCGATACAGATCCTGCGATTGCGAATCCTTTTCGACCGCGTCCCATTTATTCACCACCACCACGGCGCTGCGCCGGGCCTCGGCGATAAAACCGGCAATGTGCGCATCCTGCAACGCTATGCCCTGCTCGGCGTCCAGCACCAACAGGGCCACGTCCGCCCGCTCCAGAGCCCGCAGTGCGCGCAGGACGCTGAATTTCTCCACCCCCGGTTCGATCTTCCCGCGGCGGCGGATGCCTGCGGTGTCGATCAGGGTGACGGGCGTGCCTTGGAACACCAAGCGGGTGTCGACGGCGTCGCGGGTCGTGCCGGGGATCGGGCTGACGATCACCCGCTCCTCGCCGAGCAGGCGGTTGAGCAGGCTGCTTTTTCCGACGTTCGGTTTGCCGACGATGGCGATCCGGATCCGGTCCTCCCCCTCCTCGACGGCCGCCGCGTCCGGCAGGAGCGCCGTCATCGCATCCAGCAGGTCCCCGACCCCGCTTCCGTGGACCGCAGATACCGGGTGCGGGTCCCCCATCCCAAGCTCATAAAACTCAGCCGCCTGCTCCCGTCGCGCCGGATTGTCGCATTTATTCGCCACCAGGAGGATCGGCGGGCGGTTCCCGCCCTTTGGCGAGCCCCGCCGCTTGCGCAAAATGTCGGCGACTTCCCCGTCGGCCGACGTCACCCCGGCCTCGGCGTCCACCAGAAACAGCACCAGATCGGCGTCGCGGACCGCCATCTCCGCCTGGAACCGGATCGGACCGATGTAATCCGCCGATCCTACGGAAAGCGGCTTGCCGTGGCGGAAAAAATCCGGATCGATCCCCCCGGTGTCGACCACGTCAAACGTCCGCCCCTGCCACTCGCCTTCCGCCACCAGCCGGTCGCGGGTCGTGCCGGGCGTGTCATCGACCACGGCCACCCGCCGCCCAACCAAGCGGTTGAACAGGGTGGATTTTCCGACGTTCGGACGGCCCACCAGGGCGACAATCGGCTTTCGCATCAAAGGTTTCGCTTTCGCGGACTACGGGAACGGGGTCGGAGTCGCTTCCGCGATCACCACTTCCACCTGCTCCGGAGAAAGGGTGACCAATTGCAGTTCGTCCGGAATGTTCACTTCGGGGGTCATGGCGTACCGGCCCGGATCCATGCCGGTCAGGTCCAAATAGACGTCGATGTCGGCCGGCCTAAGGGACCAGATGACGGAGGCCGGACCCGAAAGAATGACGTCCACCGATTCCGGCGAGAGGGTGACCGCCAGACCCGGCTCCAACCCCTGGAAGCGTATCGGCCGCGATACGGTGAGGCTGTCTTCGATCGCCGAGATGTTGACCTGGACGATGATCCGCGGGTTGCCGACCACCTGCACGCCGGCGGGTAGGACCAGGGAAAGCGAGCGGACGATGTCGGCGGATGCCCCGTCAATGTCGAGCGGCTCCGTCTCCACATATCCGGGAAGGTTCCGGATCACGTCCGGATCGTCGGAATACAGCGTGACCACCTGCGGATCGATCGTCAGCCCGGTCAGCCGGTATCCGCTCTTCACCGTTCCGACCAGGGGAACCTTCACCACCAGATCGCGGTATCCCCCGAGTTGTTGGACGGGGACCGAAACCGACACCGCCGGCGGCTCGATCGACACGCCCGCGACCACGTTTCCTTCCGTATCGAGCGGGACAAGCTCCACGCTTTGGTCCGTCGGATTGCGGACCCCTTCCATGTCGACCGTGGCGACGACCTCGGCGATCCGATCGACCAGCGATTCCGGCCCGGAGACCTGCACCGACACCGGGCTTAGGGCGGGGGTTCCGGCCTGGAAACCCGGCGCCAAGTTTCCCGCCAATTGGACGCGAACCGAGAGGGTTCGCGCGGCCAGGCGGTCGATGACGATCTCCACCGAATTGGGTTCCACCCGTTCCACCCGTACCGGATCGACGTCCGTCTGGATCTCCACCGGAACTACGTACTGCCCCTCGGCCTTTCCGCTCAAATCCACCCGGGCGTGTAAGTTTTCCGGAACGAGTTGATCCCAAATCGAACGCGGGGCTTGGATGGTCACCTGCACCACGGCGGCTTCGTAACCCTGGGCGACCAATCCCGGCTGCAACCCGACGATCTCCACCGCCAATGGAGCGGTGAGCGTGCGGGTCTCGTTGGGATCGGCGGTGCTGACGGCGTTCGCCCAGACCGCCAGCGCGAGGATCAGCGCCAGCAGGAAAGAAAATGCGTTCGCACCCCAGGCAGCCAGCCGCTTTTTCATTCGGGATGCCTTTCCTCGCTTTCCGCGCCTTCCGGTTCCGTGGGCCGGACGGCCGGCGAAGCGCTTTTGCGGCGGAACAAGGTCCAGGGAAAGATCGTGGAGCCCGCCGCATTTCGCGTGAACGCCAGCAGGATGTTCTGCAGGCGCTGCGGATCCAGCCTGCGGATCATCCGCCCGTTATGCGCCACCGAGAGGATGCCGGTCTCCTCCGAAACCACCACCGCGACGGCGTCGCTCACCTCGCTGATTCCCAGGGCCGCCCGGTGCCGCAAGCCCATCCGCCGGTCGGAGGAAGCCAAGACGTTGCCGGAGGAGAGCGGCACGACGCATCCGGCGGCGAGGATCCGCTCGCGCCGCAGGATCACGGCGCCGTCGTGCAGCGGCGTGTTGGGGTAGAAGATCTGCATCATCAATTCAGCGGACACGTCCGCATCCAGCCGCAACCCGGTGCAGGAGAAATCGTCCAACCCGACGTCGCGTTCGATCACGATCAGTGCGCCGTGCCGCCGTTCGGAAAGCCGCTTGGCGGCGGCCACCACCGCTTGAATGTAAGGCGGCACCTCGGTCATCGGCGACGCGCGGCGGAGAAAATCCGCCCGCCCCACCCGCTCGAGGGTCCGGCGGATCTCCGGAGCAAACACGACCGGGATCACGATCAGCAGGGCCGGGAGAATGGTTTCCAAAATCCAGGATACCGCCGGGAGCTGGGCGACGCTGGTCAACAGCGCCACGCCGACGATCATCATCGCAATCCCGCGCAGAACCGTGCCGGCCTGCGTGCCCCGGAATTGGGTCAGCAGGATGAAGAACAGCAGGGCCACCAGGCCGATGTCCAGCACGTCGTACCAATGCAGGCGCTGGAACAGGAAGAGGACGTTCTGGACGAGGTTGGTCATCGGATTCGATCAGGTTACGGAGCCGGATTCAAGCTTTTGCAGCAGTTCCTGGTAGCCTTCCGCATTGGGCGGGCGCAGGGCGAGGATCGCCCGCACCGTCAGGATCGCGTCGGGGATGTTGCCTGCCTCAACCTGCGCGTCCCCCAGCGCGTCCAACTGCCCGATCGCCTCGGCGATCCGTCCCCGCTGTTGATACGTATCCGCCAGTTTCCGGCGCAAGAGCGCCTCTTCGGGGCGCACGCGCACCAACTCCTCGAGCCACTCGAGGACCTGATCCTGGCGCCCGAGGCGGGTCCATTCGCGGGAGACGTTGTTGATCAGATTCTGCGCGTCGCCGATCTTTCCCAGGCGGATCATCAAATCCACCAGCTGGGTCCCGGCTTTCTCGTCGGTCGGATCGAGCTGTTGCAGGCGCTGGAAGGTCTGCAGGGCGGCCCGGTAATCCAGCCGCTGCATGTACAGATCGCCCAGCCGGTAGAGCAATTGGATCTGCCAGGACTTGTCGGCGTTGTTGCGTATGGCGAGCATCAGCGCGGATTCGTATGTCTGCCGTGCACCTTCCAAGTCCGCCAGCTGCGTGTAGACGTCCGCCAAATCAAGGTAAAAACTCAGTGCGCTGCGCAAATCCCCTTGCTGGACGAGCAGGTTGATCAATTCGGTCCGCGAACCCACGTCCATCGGGTTGATCTGCAAAATGCGCTCGTAAATTTTGGCGGCTTGGAGGGTTTCGCCGCGGATCCGGTACGTCCGCGCGATCAGCCCCAGTTTGGCGAGCGCCTCCGTCTGCTTATCTTCCTTCAGCTGGATTTCCGTGATCCGCAGATGCAGGGGCAGGTAGGTCGGGCCGTGGTCGAGGGCCAGCATTGCCTGCTCCATCGCCGTCCGCCACAAGCCGCGCCGGACCGCAAGGTCCAGGTAGCCCATGGCTTCGATCAGCGCCTGCGGTTTGCCGAGCGAAAGCATTTCCGCCAACGGAGCCGTTCCGGGGGAATCCGATTGCGCGTCCAATTGGGCGCGGGCCAGCCGCAGGCGGCTTTCCCAATCCGGAGAGGTCAACAGGGCTTCAATCCGCTCGCCCGTCTGGTTCCATTGGTCCGGTTCCTGTTCGGATTCCGGGACCTCGAGGAAGGCCTCGTAGGTGCGCTGCAGAGCGTCCCGCTGATCATCCGGGACGGTGTTCATATCCGCCAGGCGCAGGGCGGAGAGGAAGTGGATCGCCGACCGGTACGCCTGGCCCGCATCCCGGCAAGCGCGGCCGAGGATGTAATGCGCGCCCATCGAGAGGTCCGGATGCTCGACGGCCTTCTGCAGGGAAAGCATCCCCTGTTCCAACTGTTCCTCCGCCAGTTGCAGGGTGCCGAAGAGAAAGGAAGCCGCCGGATGCTCGAAGCCGACGCGGAAGGCGCGGTCGAAATACTCCATCGCTTCCTGTTGCTGTTGGCGGGAATAGGCGTCGATGGCCAGGGCCAGGTAGCGGTTCTGGTCGGCGTGCGCCGAAACCGCCTTTTCCTCCCCGCGGGTGAATTGGTCGATGGAGGTGCGCCGCTGGTCGAAGGTGTCCCGGTCCGCCTCGAAAAGTTTTTCCGCCAGGACGGCCATCGCCTTCTTCTGCGCCGCGTCTTGGGGGCTGGTCGAGCGCGGTTCGACGCTCGCGGTCTGCCGGGGCGAAGGGGGGGGCGGTTCCGGCGGAAGGCTCGCTGTCTGTGGTACCAGCATCCCGGTCATCCCCGGCTTGTAGGGCGGCGGGATGGCCAACACCTTGCCGGATTTCAGCGCCGATCGGGCGCGGGCGAGCTCCGGCGAATCGGGAATGATCCGGATTCCCTGCTCGATCGCCTGCATCGCCTTCTCTGGCTGGCGCGCGCGCTGCATGATCGCCGCCAGAGCCAGATATTCCGTCACCGCCTGTTTGTGCTGTCCCGTCCGCTCGAATGCCAATGCCAGGCGGGAGCGGGCGACCATGTTTTCAGGAACCAGCCGGGCGGCCGCCAGCCAATTGTCGATCGCCTTGTCGGCTTCCCGCTTGGCAAGAAAAAGTTCGGCCGCGCTCAGGCGCAACTGAACCGATTCCACGACCTTCCCGTTGCGTTCCAGGATTTCCGCAATTTTTTCGTGGGGAATCGGATTCTGCGGATCGGCCCGGACGGCTTCCTGATACACCGCTTGGGCCTGATCCAGCTGGCCGCTTTGCATGAAGGCCAGGCCGAGATGGTCCATCGCCACCGGATCGCCGGGGAATTCCGTGAGGGCGCGCTGGTAGGCGGTGATCGCCTGATCCCATTTTTGGTCCCAGGCCGCGCTGTTGCCCTGCCTCAAAGCCTGTTCGTATACTTCCCGATGACCCGGCATGCTTCCCTCGACGGCTTCCGCACAGAGTATAGCATAACGAAAAAAGGCCGAAGGTTCGGTTTTTTATCGGATGAATTTTTCCGCCGGGTGCGGCGGGACCGCATCCCCGCCGCCGAAGCAAAGGAGACGGGAACCTTTCAACATCCCATCACCGATTCGTACCAATCGGTCCCGTCGGCGCCGAGAATCCACGGAGGCCGCGGAGGATCACAGACGGAAAAGAATCCGTGCACCTCTATGGCCTCCGTGGATTTCCGAGTTTCCGCGCCGGGTGACGTCGCCAGCTTCACCCTCTCATCGGAAAAACGCTCAATCCCCCGGGTATTTCAAACCCCATGGCGCGCGGATGGAGTCGAGGGCGTGCATGATGCGAAGCGTCTCGTCCAGCGGCATCACCGTGCTTTCCATTTTTCCGCCCCGCAGGCACTCCATCACCTCCGCCGCCTCGTGGGCATAGCCGTTTCCGAGGTAGGGCATGGTGATCTCCTCGTCATCCTTTCCCGTCCGTGAAAGGGTGACCGCGGCGGGGAACCACCACGGGCGGCGGATCCGGATCCGCCCGTTCGTCCCGAGGATGTGCGCTTCCTGGGGCGAGACGAACGTCATCGCGCACGACACCACCGCCATCCGGCCGCCGGAGTATTCCAAAATCGCGGCGGCATGCTCGTCCACCCCGGTGGAGCCGAGGCGCGCCGCGGAGGTGATCCGCCGGGGAGCCTCGCCGAACACCATCGACGCCAGCGAGACTGGATACACCCCCAGGTCCAGCAAAGCGCCGCCGCCGAGGGCCGGATCAAACAGCCGGCTTTTCGGGTCGAACTTCGGCTGGGCGCCGAAATCGGCTTGAACCTGACGGACCTCCCCGATCGCCCCTTCGGCCAGCAGGCTGCGGACCTTCGCGACAACCGGGAAGAAGCGGGTCCACATGGCTTCCATGAGGAAGAGTTTCCTGCTCCTCGCCTGGGCGATCACTTCCTCCGCCTGGCGGGCGTTGATCGTGAACGGCTTCTCGCACAGCACGGCCTTTCCGGCGGAAAGGCAGCCGAGCGCGTTTTCGCGGTGCAGGGTGTGCGGCGTGGCGATGTAGATCACCTCCACGTCAGGGTCAGCCATCAGCGCCGCGTAGCTGCCGTGCCGATGCGGGATCCTCCACTGCTTGCCGAATGCTTCCGCCGATCCGCGCGTGCGCGATCCCACCGCGGCCAGGCGCGCATCCGGAAGCAACGCCAAGCCGTCCGCGAATTTTCTTGCGATCCCGCCCGTGCCCAAGATGCCCCAGCGTATGGCGTCCATAAGGCCTCCTTGCCCCCTCCCCTGCCTTCCCCGTTTGGGGAAATTCGCCAAACGGGGGAAGATAAAGGAGGGGGTCAAAACCCTTCCAACTTCGATAGGTCCGCCACGCCCTCCGGCAGGCGGGCGATAATCTGCAGCATCCCCAGGCGGTTGTTGCGGACCGCCGGATCGTCGGTCATCACCAGCACATCCTCAAAGAATTTCGAAATCACGGGGATGTGGGGCACAAACGCCTTCATCAGATTGTCGACCGTCAAGGCGCCGGCGTTCCGCAGCTTCTCCGCTTCCGCGGCCGCCCTCCGGCACGCCTCCCACAGCGCGCGCTCGGCGGGCTCGCTCAGCCGCTCCGGATCCACCGCGAAGGTTTCCCGCTGTTCGCGGGTGATGCGCACGCAGCGCGCGTATGCCGCCAGAGTCGCCGGCCAATCCGGTTTTTCCACCCATCCGGCAAGCTCCTCCGCGGCGCGCTGGGCGGCCACCGGATTGCTTGCCTGCGCCGCCAACACCGCTTCCACCACGTCGTAGCGGAATCCCTGGTCCGCAAGCACTCCGCGCAGCCTTCCGGCGACGAACTCCATCACCTGCGCCTGCGTTTCCTCTGAGACCGGGATCGGCTGTAGCGAAGCCGCCATCCGGATTCCCTCGCGGATATCGAAGGCCATCCCTCTCCCCAGGAGGATCTGGATCAAGCCGAGCGCGGCGCGCCGCAATGCGAACGGATCGCGCGTCCCGGTCGGCACCAGGCCCGCGGCGAACAGACCGGCGAGCGAATCCAACCGGTCGGCGACCGCCACCGCGGCGCCGGCCGGAGATTCCGGAACCGCGTCTTCCGCGCTGCGCGGCAGGTAATGCTCATAAACCGCCTGCGCCACCTCCGCCGATTCGCCCGAATCGAGCGCGTAGTAGCGGCCGATCACGCCCTGCAGCGATGTCATCTCCACCACCATCTGGGTCGCCAGGTCCGCCTTGCACAGATGGGCGGCCCGCTTAGCCGCCCCGGCGGCGCCGGGGGAGAGGTTCAAGGCCGGGGAGATCTTTTCCGTCAACCGCTCCACGCGCCCGCATTTGTCGAGCATCGAGCCGAGCTTGGCTTGAAAGGCGAGGGTCGAGAGCAGCGGCAGAAAATCCTCCAGCTTCTTGCGATGATCCTCGCGGATGAAGAAGGCCGCGTCCGCAAAGCGCGCGCGCAGAACATGCTCGTTCCCCTCGCGCACGTTGGCCTCGCCTTCCCCCTTGCCGTTGCGCACGGTCAGGAAAAACGGAAGCAGTTGTCCGCCGCCCTGCACCGGGAAGTAGCGCTGGTGTTTACGCATCACCGAGATCAGCACCTCGCGCGGGAGCGAAAGCGATTCCGGATCGAAGGCGCCGAGGATGACCTGCGGGGATTCGACCAGATCGGTTACCTCTTCGAGCAAACCCGGTTCGAAGGACGCCTCCCCGCCGCGCTTCGCAGCCAGCGCCTTGGCTTGCTTGGCGATCCGCTCCGCCCGCACCGCCGGATCCGGCTCGATCCCGTGGGCGCGCAGGACCTTCAGATACTCGTCCGCCCGGGGGATGACGATTTCCGGTGAATTCTCCAAGCGCAGGCCGCGGGTGGTGCGCCCGGCACGCAATCCGTCCCACTCCACCGCGACGGGTTCGGCCCCCAGCAACGCCGTGAGCCAGCGTACGGGCCGTGAAAAGGCGGGCGCCGATTCGCTCCAGCGCATCACTTTCGGAAACTGAATCGCGGATACCGATCCCGAAAGCAGATCCGGCAGGATTTCGAGAGCCGCCTTCCCCTTTTCGGTCCGCCGCAGGATGATGTAGCCGTTTTCCTCGCGCAGGGATTTCGGATTCACCCCGTTCTTGGCGGCGAATCCGGCCAGCGCCGGCGAGGGGGACCCGTCCGGCTGGTAGGCCTTCGAGGCCGGCGGCCCCTTCACCACCACCTCGACATCCTCCTGGATCGGCGCCAGACCGCGGACGATCGCCGCGATTCGCCGCGGGGTCCCGCAGACGGATACCTGCCGGTAGGCGAGCCGCGCCTCCTTCAGCGCGGAGGGCAGTTTTTGCGCGAGCTGCTCGCGGGCGGAGAGGCAATCGGAGGCCGGCAGTTCCTCCACCCCGATCTCCAACAGCAAGGTTTGCGAAGCGACGGGCGCTTTCCCTTTCGCCGTCCGGCGGGCCGCCCTTGCCGGTTTCGAAGCCGGGAGGAATTTTCCTTTCAGCGGGAATCCTTCCTTTTCCCTTCCCGCGAGGTAGGTCTCGGCCACCTGCCGCGCCAAATCGCGCATCCGTCCGAAGAAATTCGCGCGCTCGGTCACACCCACCGCGCCGCGGGCATCCAGGATGTTGAAGGCGTGCGAGCATTTCAACACGTAATCGTGGGCCGGGATGACCAGCCCTGCCGCCAGCGCGGCGCGCGCCTCGGCTTCGAAAATCTCATACGACTGCCGCTGGCGCTCGACGTCCGCGACCTCGTAATTGTACGTGCTCTGCTCACGTTCGTTCTGCAGCAGGACGTCGCCGTAATTCACGTCGCCCACCCAGCGGATATCCTTGAAATGCGAATTCCGTTGCAGCGCCATGAGAATCCGTTCCAAGCCGTACGTCAGCTCCACCGAGGGGATCGGCAGTTCGATCCCGCCGGCTTGCTGGAAGTAGGTGAACTGGGTGATCTCCATCCCGTTCAGCCAGACTTCCCAACCCAGGCCCCAGGCTCCGAGGGCCGGCGATTCCCAGTTGTCTTCGACAAACCGTACGTCGTTTTCGCGCATGTCGATCCCGATCGCCTCCAGCGACCGCAGGTAGATATCCTGCGGATCGCCGGGGTCCGGCTTGAGGATCACCTGATATTGATAATGCTGCTGCAGGCGGTTTGGGTTTTCCCCGTAACGGCCGTCGTCCGGGCGGATGGACGGCTCGACATAAGCCACCTTCCAAGGTTCCGGCCCCAAAACCCGCAGGAAGGTGGCCGGATTATACGTCCCGGCGCCGACCTGGATGTTGTACGGCTGCCAGATCAGGCATCCCTGGCGGGCCCAGAAATCCTGCAAGCCGAGGATGACCTGCTGGAGGCTTAACGGTCTGCGAGCGGCGGTTTTCTTCTTTTTTGGCATAGGCGGTTTTCCGATCGGGAAAGGTTTTCGGGATTATAACGTACCCCCTCTCCTGCCCTCCCCCGGTTGGCGTGGTTCGCCAACCGGGGGAGGGCAGGAGAGGGGGTAACAAAACCGCCGCCCGATCTCGGCGGCGGTCGCAGTGCGCTGGGAGGGAGTTGAACCCTCACGCCTTGCGGCACATGGCCCTCAACCATGCCTGTCTGCCAGTTCCAGCACCAGCGCGGCGGGAAGCCCGGGAATTATAGCCCAGGGAGAAGCGGTGTCAACCGCCGCTTTCTTAATCAACCCGACTGTTCTGCTTGCGCCGAACACTTCCTTCGAATCCGGATTCACGGCCGACCGGCGAACGCAAAGGCCCGCGTCCGCTCGCCTTGCCGCAGATCGACGCGCACGCGCCCGTCCACCCATCGGTCGCCGTTGCGTTTCAGGATGGTTAACCAACCGTAAGCCATCGGAAAAACCTGGTTTGCGATTCCGGGTTGTCTTCCCCCGCCAGAACCGATCCCCTCCGCCGCGGGCGGCATAGGAGCATCCGGTGATCCGAATGGGGAAGCAAGCGCACCGGTGCCTGAAGGAAACAGGACCGAGATTGGCACCCCCCGCCGGGCTGGATTCTTAATCGCGCCCACACGCCATTTCGGCCTGCGGGACGTCAACCGGATGATCACCCGCCCCCGGGCTGCGCGTTTCAGGTCGTCCTCCGGGATCCGTCCCAGGGCATCCGCCCGGATCTCGAATATTCCGCATACCCCGGATGGCGCTCGAAATACACCCGCAGGCCATCCCGGCCTTGCTCCGGATCGTCGATGATTTTCGCCGTGACGGTCACCGTCTTTCCGCCCAGCCGCAGTCCGCCCGCGCGGCCTTCGCGCAGGTTCCGCCACCAGGTGCGCGTGCGGTAGCTGACGACGGTGAATTCCTCTCTGCTGTGCGATACGTTGATCGGGGTCGATATTCGCCGTCCGGTCTTGCTGCCGTAAACGGTGATGACGGCGAAACTCTCTCCGAGCAGCGGATGAAGCGGCGAAAAAACAAATGTCTTAATCAATGCGTTGCCGATTGTAGATGGGATGGGTTGGCGCCGGAATATTATTTTTTTCGCAACTGCTCAGGCAGCTTATTTCGGCTGAATAATCTCAGTAAAACATCACCAGCGTTATAAGTTTTGTCCGTCACCCCGGCGTGCCCGAAGCCGGGATCCAGTATTTATTGATGATTTACTGGATGCCGGCTAATTTCACCCCCGGTAAGGAACATGCCGAGGGCGGGCGCCGGCATGACGATCGCCGGTTGAATAGTAACCTTTTTATTTTCTAATCAGGCGCGGAGAAAAGCCGTCGCCGGCGCGGCGCCCGCAATCCCCGCATCCGTGTCTTTCGAGGCAGATCGATGGGCGGACCGGGGCAGGGATCAAAAGGCATCCGCTGGCCCATTCCCGCAACCGGTCAACGCTTAAACAGATTCGAGCGGATCCACGGCCAGTTTAATACAATATGAAGTCCGATTCCCGCCGCGAAAAGTATTCCCGCCCCGCGATGAAGGGGGAACGGGAAGACGGCCGGCAACAACGCGGAGAGCAGTATGAAGACCAGCAACAGCGCCAGGCACGGATTGAGGATTTTCAGGATTTGACTCTTGGGCATGGTTTTTCCTCCTGTGAGGGCGATTATAAACCGGCCCGGGGCCTATTCCGGGCGGGACCTGGAGAGGAATTCTTCGGCCTGCCGGCCGACGGCGCCGCGGGGATCCAGTTGGAGTGCGGTTTCCCATTCGCTTCTCGCTTCGGCCGCGCGTCCCTGCTCCCAATAGCACATTCCCAGGTGCAGATGCACCTTGGCGGAATCCGGATTCTTCTCCAAGGCGCGCAGGAACATCCGCTCAGCCGTGGAAAAATCGGCCAGCTTGTACCATCCCAAGCCGAGCAGGTCCAGCGCCCGGTCGTTGTCCGGGGCCAGGATCACCGCCTGGCGGGCCGCCGGGATTCCGTTCGCTTCCACCCGGTAATCGTTTTCGATGAAGAACGCCGCCAGCGCGATCCAGGCCTCGGGTTCGGCCGGGTAGGCCGCCACCGACTGCAGAAGCCATTGCTCGGCGTCGTTCAAATTCCCGCGGTCGAAATCCAATTGGGCAAGCTCCGCCGCGATGATCCAATCCCCCGGCCGCGCGATCCAAGCTTGGATCAGCCACCAGCGGGCCAGAGTGGATTCCCCCTGCCGCCTCAGCCAAGCGCCGTACGCCAGGCAGGCCAGGGCGGAGTTCGGCGCCAGGGCGACGCCCCTCCGGTAAGATTCTTCCGGATCCCCGCCGGTGGCCTCCTGCGCCAGCCCCAACAGCGCGTACGCTTCCCCGTAATTCGGATTTCTCTCGATCGCCCGGCGCAGAGCTTCTTTGGCGAGCGCGGCCTGGCCTTGCCGGAGCAGTTCTTCCCCGGTTGCGGCGAAGATGTATTCGGGGACCCTTCTCGCGATCGCCGCCCGGATCACCGCCTCCAAGGCCCGCGCGTTGGTCGAAACCGGCTTGGGGGCCGTCCGCAATGCGGCGAGCAGGTCCAGCGCGCTTCCCGGATTACGCGCGGCGCGGACCAGCGCCAAAGCGAATTTGGCCTCAACGTCGTCCGCATGCCGGGCCAGGCGGCGCGAGATCGCCGGCTCCGCCCGATCCCAGAATTCGCCCTGGAAGTACCCCTTCCACAGTCGGACGGATAACTCGTCCCACGCCGGAGCGAGCGCCAGCGCTTTTTCCCATTGCTCCAGCGCCGATTCCAGATCGCCGGATCCCCAATAGGCTTCGCCAAGCTCGTATAGAAAATGCGGATCCCGCTGATGGGTATCCTCTGCCAGCCGGAAGAAACAGACCGCCGCCGGAAAATCCCGCCTCCCGAGCAGTTCCCGGGCGGCGGACAGCGCGAACGCGTCGTCCTGCGGGAACCACAGCACGCCCCAGCCGGCCGCCGGACGCGGATCTGCGGGGCAGGACGGTCGATAGGGAACGGCGCCGTTCGGTGTGGCGGCCGGGATCAGCCAGAGGAGAACGCATAGGCCGATCGCCGGGAATTTCATTTTTCCAGCGTATGGAAATAAAATTTGTAGTCTGCTTTGGCGCGCGGGCGGAGGGGTCGATGCCAATTCCGCCTTCTGCAAACCCAATGGATTGCTCGTCCCGCTCCCTTTTTCCCGGGATGGGGCTCTAAAACAGCTGCCCACATTTTTCCAGATGCGGTTAAGGATTTTTCCGAAGGGGTGAAAGCCGGCGCGGGCCGGTTCCGCTATCGCCGCAGCCGGCCGGGACGCCGCCGGAGCACCGGCTGGGAGGGTGTCGTCGGGCCTGCGTTTCGGCCGGCTTGGTCGGCGCGCAGGAATCCGCCGCGCCGCTTTCCGCGTCGCCGATACCCGGCGGTTTTTTCGTTTTGCCGTTTCAGAGCCGACCTTTGTCATGCCTGCATCTTCCCGCGGACGAGCAGGGCGGATCCGGGGACGGCCTGCGGAATCAAACGCTGATCATGTCGGGCGGGGGAACCTGTCCGATCGTCCCTCCGACGATTTCGTTCAATCCCCGGACCAATTTTTGGACTTCACCCTGGTCCGCCAGACGGGCCAATTCCTCCACCCGGCGCTTCAGGTCCGCGGGCTCCGGCGTGTGATTCTCCTCGACCAATCGGAGAATGTCGGGGTGGTTGGTCGGCCGCAGCATGGTGTCTTCTTCCCACAACTGCTCGCTGAGCTTTTCCCCGGGGCGCACTCCGGTGAAGACGATCGGGATGTCTTTGCCCGGTTCCAGTCCGGAAAGCCGGATGAGATCCTCGGCCAGGGATACGATCCGCACCGGTTGTCCCATCCGCAGCAGAAGAGTCTCCCCGCCCTCGCCGAGGATGGCCGCCTGCAGGACCAAATGGACCGCTTCCGGGATGGTCATGAAATAGCGCTCCATGTCCGGGTGGGTCACCGTCACCGGCCCTCCGCGCGCAATCTGCCGTTTGAACACGGGGATGACCGAGCCGCGGCTGCCAAGGACGTTGCCGAACCGGACGGAGACGTATGGCCTCCCGCTCCGCAGCGCGGCTTCCTGCACGATCATCTCCGCCAGGCGTTTGGTGGCGCCCATCACGCTCGTCGGCCGGATCGCCTTGTCGCTGGAGATGAGCACCAGCCGTTCGGTCGCGCTTTCCAACCCCATCTCGACCAGGTTGCGCGTACCGAGCACGTTGTTGGTGAAGGCTTCTTCGACGTTGATCTCCATCAGCGGCACGTGTTTGTGCGCCGCGGCGTGGAACACCACCTGGGGCGAATGGGCCCGGAAAACCGCCTGCATGCGGATCCGGTCGCGGATGTCGGCGATGACCGGATGCAGGGCCAGTTCGGGGTAGTCCTCGCCGAGGGCGATCAGCGCCTCGAAGATGCTGTTCTCCCCGTGCCCCAGGAGCAGGATCTCGCTCGGACCCCAACGCGCGATCTGCCGGCAGAGCTCGAAGCCGATCGACCCGCCTCCTCCGGTGACCATCACCCGCTTGCCGCTCAGGGCGTAGCCGACGGCCTGATCGGCGGTGTGGGCCGGCGCCCGGCGCAGGAGGTCGCTCACTTCGACGTTGCGCAGCCGCCCGGCGCTCACCCGTCCGCCGATCAGCTCGTACAGGCCGGGCATGGTGAGAAAGGGGATTTTTCCCTTCCGGCATTGATCGGAGATTTTGCGGAACACCTCGCCCGACGCCGAGGGAATCGCGATCACCAGCTCGTCGGCTTCCTGTTCGGCGGCTATCCTGCGGACGTGATCCAGCCTTCCCAGTACTTGCACGCCGTGGATTCGCTGGTTGAGCTTCTCCGGCGCGTCGTCGAGAAAGCCGACCGGGATCATCCGCAACTGCGGATTCTTCTGCATCTCGCGCGCCACCAGCGCGCCCGCATCTCCGGCCCCGGCGATCAGCACCCGCTTGGTCGCGCCGCTGCCCGGCAGGCGGCGGCGCGCCTGCATCACTTCGGACAGCATGCGGATCGAGAACCGCATTCCGCCGACGAGCACCAGGCTCACCAGGGCGTCGATCGCCGGAATGGTGAAAGGAACCCGCGGCTTGGTGATATAAAAGGAAAGCAGGTAGTACCCCTGCATGAGCAAGCCGTTGGCCGCGATGGCGCCGAAGATGATTAGCACTTCCTTCATGCTGGCGTACGCCCAGAAGCGGCGGTACAGGCCGAACCGCCAATACACGATCGGCTTGATCAGCAAAGCCGCCGCGATCATCCCCAGCGCGGTCGGGACGTAGACGGGAAGCTGCTCGGACGGCAGGCGGAGGACGAAGGCGATCGAAATTGATGCGGCGATGATCGCCAGGTCGGCCAGAAAAAGGTAGCGGTTGCGCAGGAAGACGATCGATTTGTTCATGGCGCCCGCCGCCCGGCCGCGCCGCGCTGCCAATCGAGCGTGGCGGCCAAACCCGCCCGGAAATCCGTCCGCGGCCGGAAGCCGATCAGCTTGCGGGCCAGCGCCGGATCGCCTCGGGAATGGTAGATATCCCCCGACCGCGGCGGGGCGTGCCGCACCGCCAGCGGCGCTCCCAGCAGGTCGGCCAGATCCGAACGCAGCTGCAGCAGGCTGCGCCCGCGGCCGGTGCCGACGTTCATCGCCCGTCCCGGCGCGGTTTCCGATTCGCAGGCCCGGAGGTTGGCGTCTACCACATCGGCGACATAAATGAAATCCCGAGTCTGGCGGCCGTCGCCGTAAATCGTCACCGGCTCACCGGCAACCGCCCGAGCGGAGAATATGGCAATCACGCCCGAATACGGCGAGGAGGGATCCTGACGCGGGCCGAAAACGTTGAAATACCGCAGACAGGCGGCCGGCAGGCCGTAGGAATGATGGAACGACAGCGCGAGCGCTTCGCCCGCCAGCTTGCTGACCGCGTAGGGTGAAAGCGGCCGCGGAGCCTGGTCTTCCCGCGCCGGAATCCGTCCGGATCCATAGACCGCGCAAGAGGAGGCCATCACCACCCGCCGGACCCCCGCCTTCCTCGCCGACTGGAGAACGTTCAGCGTTCCGTTGATGTTGATGTCGAGGGTTTCCTCCGGACGCTCGACCGATTCGGCCACCGAGACCAGTGCCGCGTGATGCAGCACGTACTCCATGCCGCGCACGGCCGCCAGGACCGCCCGCTTGTCGCGGATGTCCCCCTTGATGACTTCCGCTTTGCCGCGGATCCCAGCCAGGTTCGATCTTTTTCCGGTCAGAAAATTATCCAGAATTCTGACCGTATGCCCCTGTCGGACCAGACTCTCGGCGAGGTGCGACCCGATAAAACCGGCGCCGCCGGTGATGAGGTAGTTAGCCAACGCAGTCCGCCTCCGCGCGGAAGGAAACCATTGTACCGAATCGGGCCGCCGCTCAGGAGCCGCCCTTTCCCCTCAGCCGATCCCCAATAATTTCGGCCATTCCGGCCCAAAAACCCAAACCCCAGGCAGTATGGATGCAGAAAAAAACCGGCGGGAGGGCCGGGACAAGCGCCGGATCCCGGCGGCGAACCGCATCCCGAGCGGCGAAAAAGAACGCGGCCGCGCCGTACGCCAGAAGCATCACGCCCAGCAGGAAGGCCGCCGGCCGGTGGAGGGCCGCCGCCGCGGCGCCTGCGGCCAGGGAGGCTGCGAACATTGCCGGAATGAATTGCCGGAGGCGGATGGATTTCGGGTGCAAGGCCAGCATAACCGCCTTCTGATGCCCGTAGGAATAATATTGGCGAATGAGCGCGCCCGGTCGGCCGCGGGCGATGTAGCGCGATCGGATTGCCGGAGAAAAAAAGATCCTTCCCCCGGCGGCGCGCACCCGGTAGTTGAATTCGTAATCCTCGTTGACCGGAACCCCTTCGTTGAATTCCCCCACCCGCCGGAACACTTCGCGGCGGAACGCCGCGAAGGGGACGGTGTCCACTTCCCCCGCCTGTCCACCCGAACGGTAGCGCACCCCGCCGGTGGCGAACGGATTGGCGACGGCGGCCGCGATCGCGCGCGCGATCAGCCCCGGTCCCCCCGGCTGAATGTCGATCCCTCCGCCCACCCCGTCGCATCCCGTGCGCGCCAAGGTTTCCACGACGCGCTCGATGTAGTCCGGATCCGGAACGGCGTGCGCGTCCATGCGCAGGATGATCTCGCCCCGGGCCTCCCGCAGGCCCGCGTTCAGCCCCGCCGGCGCAGTCTGGCCGGGATTGTCGATTTGTCGCAGCGTCCATCCGGGATGGGCCCGGGCATAGGCCCGGAGTTTATCCCGTGTCCCGTCCGTCGAACGGCCGTCGGCCACGATCACTTCCACCTGCTCCGACGGATAGGTCTGGGCGCGCAATGCGTCGAGGACCTGTTCGATCGTACGTTCCTCGTTGCGGCACGGGATCAATACGGAAACCGACGGCCGGGGATCGGTCATGGGCCGCGGGAGCCGGTCAGCGCCTGATATTCCCCTTCAAGGTCGGCGGCGATCCGGTCCCATCCATAGCCTTCCGCCCACAGGCGGGCGGCTTTGCCGATCCGTTTGCGCTCCGCGGGGTCGCGCAGCAGCCGGACGACTTCCACACCGAAGGAACGGTTGGGGGCGGCGAGGATAATTTCCCGCCCGTTCTCGGCGGAGATTCCCTCGGCCCCCATCGGGGTGCTGACAACGGGTTTCCCCACGGCCATCGCCTCCAGGATCTTCAGGCGCATGCCTCCGCCGCTGCGCAGGGGAACCACCACCACCGCAGCGCGGTCCAGATACGGGCGCACATCATCCACGTATCCGGTCACTTGGATGTTGCGGTCCTCCTCCGGCCAATGCAGGATGTCCGCCGTCGGCGATTTGCCCACCACCAGCCAGCGCGCGGTGGGCTCCTCCTGCACGATCCGCGACCACACCTTGGCGCGGAACCATCGGATCGCGTCGGCGTTTGGCGGCCAATCCAGCGCTCCCACAAAGACCACGGTGCGGGGCTCCTCGCTCATCGGTTTGGGGTAGTAGCGCTTCAGATCCACCCCGGCCGGCGACACGGAGACGATGGCTTCCGGAGCGAGTTGGATCACCCGGTCCGCATCCTCCTGGGTGATCGCCAGGCACAAATCGGCCTGGCGGCACGCCCGACGTTCGAACGAGCGCATCCGGCGGGCTTGGTCCTCCACGTACAGGTTCAGCGGGAATACGGCCGTCTTGGCGAAGCGCGCGGCGAGAACGGATTCGACGTTGTGCAGGCGCAGGACGGCGTGGGCCCCGAGTCCTTGAGCCAGCCCAAGGTAATGGGCCATATGGGTGCCTTCGAGCTGGACGATATCGAAGCGCTCCTCGCGGAACGCTTCGCGGATCTCCGCCGCCATGGCGCTGGAGCGGTACTTGGATGCGGTGTAGGGCATGGACGAAAGCAGACCCACGAGCGCATTCGCGTACTTCGTCGATGTGTCGTGGCCGACCGACTTCGCCCAGATCAAACCCGCCCGCGCCCGGAGTTCGTCGGCCGCTTCCGGCGGGCCGAATCCCAGCAGGGCCGCGCGGTGTCCGCGGGCCGTGAGATGCCGGACCAGTTCGTAGATGGCGATCCGTGCGCCGTCGGTGGCCGGCCACGGCATTTTGGGGGCGACAAAAAGAATCTTCATCCTATTGGATCCTCATCAGCCGGGATTCCCGCCGCCGGATCCGGACGTGCCAGAAAAGCACTCCGGCCGCCGCCGCGCCCGCGGCCAGCAGGATGGGAACGGCGCTGTTCAGCTTCCAAGCGATGAAGCCCACCAAAGGAATCCACACGGCGAGGCCGAGCGCCCACCATTTCCGGCCGTGCACCAGCCCGGACGCCGCCAAGAGCAGCGCCACGGGCATCATCATATCCCTGTGGCGGTGTTCCCGCGGAATGAAGACCGAAACCATGAGGAAGACGGCCGCCGCGTAGAACACAACCGGTCCGATCTCCCCCTTGGTGCGGCGCACGGTTTGCACCAATCCGAACAGCGCGAACGGAATCAGAACGTACCACATCCACATTCCAGGATAAGCGATCATGTAGTTTTCAAACCGGGAAACCTCGGGCAGCGACCCCGGCACCAGCCAGGCGTAGGGGGCCAGCCCGGTGGAAACGGCCGCCAAGAACATGTACCTCGCGAATCCGGACGGATGGCCGATGATCCAATCCAGAAAAACACCTACGGTGCGCGTGTCGGGCACCTCGGTTGCTTGCCCGAGGAGCGAATCGGATCCCAGCGCCACCCCCGGAAGGCTGCGGGATGAGATCCAGGGTCCGAAGATGAGCACGGCGGCGGCCGCCGATCCGACAGCCAACCCCCATCGCCAAGGTCCGCCGCCCCGCAAAAAGAAAAGGACCGGCAGAAGCAGGGCAGAGCAAGCCAAAATGGGCGGCATGTAATCCCGCAGCTCCCCGGCGGCCAGGAAGATCAGCCCCAGCACTGCGATCCATGCCGCTGAGGATAATATCCGCCGGCCGAACCGGCCGGGGAGGGTGAAGACGGACCATACCCGGTAGAGCCCCAGGAAGAACAGCAGGATGAGAAACAGGAACAGCGCATCCTTCATCGTCATCATTTCCCACAGCCAAAACCCGGTGTAGAAGGCCGTCAGCCATCCGGCCCAGCGGGCCGTCACCGGATCCAGCAGCAGGATGCCGATGCGGTATACCAAATAGACCGACGAAGCGCCGAACACGGTGTTGAGGACCACCGCCGCGAGCTGGGCACGTCCGAGGAGGAAATACAATCCGGCGAGCAATCGCGGATACATGTCGTCCAGGATGAAATCGACCGGACCGACCCCGCCGACTGCGGCGGGAGAGCGCCAAGCCTGCGCCAGCACCCACGCCACCCGGTCGTAGCTGTTGGAATCCGAGTAGAGGTAGGATTCGTCGCCGCCGACGGCGATCCGGAAAAGGACGGCCGCCAGCAGGCGGACGCCGAGCGCCGCGAGGAACAACCGCGCCACAAAGCGCCGCTCCTCGGCCGGCGAATCCAATAGCGCCAGGCCGAAGGCCGCCCCGCCGGCCGCGAGCAAGGCCAGGAGCGGCGCCCCGAAGCCCTCCCAGCCGAAGCAGGCCACCGCCAGAGCCCCCGCCCCAGCGAGGAAAAGGGAGAGGACCAGGAAAAACGGCGGTCGGAATCCGGCCATGGTCATCAGGTGGAGGTTCCTCCGGTGGAACGCCGATCCAACACCGCTCGATAGACCGAACGCGTTCCGTCGATCATCCGTTCCAAAGTATACTCCTGCGCCCGCAACGCGCCTTCCCGCCCCATCGCAATCCGCATTTCCGGATTATCAGACAAACGGATCATGGCTTCCGCCAGGCGGTACGGATCGCCGCGGGGCACCAACAGGCCGGTTCGTTCCGGCTCAACCAGATCCCGGTTGCCGCCCACATCGGCGGCGATGCACGGCAATCCGCTGGCCATGGCCTCGAGCAAGGTGTAGGAGAAGCTTTCGAAATCCGAGGGCAGCACAAAAACGTCGGCGGCGCGCATCGCTTCGCGGGCTTTCGCGCGCAGGAGCAATCCGAGCAGTTCCAGATTCGCCCTCCACCCGCCGCTTTCGGCAGCCCGGACCAGGTCCGCCCGCTTCGGCCCTTCCCCCGCGATCAGCAGCCGCGCGCCGCGGACTTTCTTTGCGACGGTCCCGAAGGCGGCCGCCAAGTTTTCCATCCCCTTTTCGCGCGCCATTCGGCCGACGTACAAATAGCGGATCTCCGCGCCCGGACGCAGGATATGCTGGGCGGAGGAAAACCATTCCGCCTCCAGGCCGTTCGCCACGTGGCTGGATTTTTCGGCCGCCGCCAGCCGCCCGTCCAAATACATCTTGCGGATCGTTTTCGAAACAAAGATGACCTCGTCGCTGAAGCGGTTGTTGAGCACGCGCTCCGCCTGGCGGTAAGCGAAAACCGCCAGGGGGTTTGGGGGAAGGAAAAAGGACGGGGTATGCACCGTATGAATGGCCGGGATTCCCGCCAAGCGGGCCGCCAGGCGGCCCAGCCATCCGCCGCGGGTGTCGTGGGTGTGTACCAGGTCGATCTTCTGCGCATGGAATTCCTTCCACAACCGCAACAGCCCTCTCGGGTCGAGCTTCCCGGCGGCCGGAAGCGGGACGCATTTCACCCCCGCACCTCCGGCCAGCGTCGGAAACGGCTCCGCGACGGTTCCGATTACGCGGAAATCGAATTCCCGGCCGAGGCCGTGGAAGATCTGCAACAGGTGAGTCTCGATCCCGCCGGTCGCCAGCGGGGACAGCGACACCATCGCCACCCGCGGTTTGCTCACCGCCCGCCTCCGGCCGCCCGTTCAAAGGCGCTCACAAATGCGCCGGCCATGCGTTCGATTGTGAATTGTGCGGTCCGGGCGCGGGCCCGCACGCCGCAGGCGCGCGCGGTTTCGGGCGAGCGTAGGAATTCCACCACCGCTCCGGCCAGCGCCCGCGCGTCCCCCTGCGCCGCCACGCGGCCGGTCTCCCCGTCGCGGATCAGGTCCCCCACCGCGCCCACACCGTCGGTGGTCACGATCGGAAGCCCCGCCGAAGCCGCCTCGTTCAACACCAACCCCCACGGTTCCGCGATCCGCCCCTTGCGCGAGGGCAGAACAAACACGTCGGCCAGCGAGTACAGCAGATTCTTCTCCGCGTCTCCGCGGACCTCGGCCCCGGTAAACAGAACGTCCTTCAATCCGTGCCGCAACACCCGCCGGTGGAGGGCACCCAATTGCGGTCCGTCGCCGGCGATTACAAGGAACGACGGGCATTCTTTGCGCAGGATGGCGAACGCGTCTACCAGGATCTCCGGCGCCTTGAAGGCAAGCAAGCGGCCCAGGAACAGGAGGACCGGGACCGGGCCGATCTGCCACCGCCGGCGGATTTGGCGGACCTCCGCCGCGGAGGCCTGCGTAAATTGGTACGGGCTGGCGTTTCCGGTGATCAGGATGCGTTCGGGATCGACTCCCATCCCGGCCAAGCGCCGCCAAGCGCGGGTGCCGTACGCCAGGCAGAAGGCCGCGCCGCGGACCAGCGAGCGTTCCAGACAATGCGTCAGGATCCTCCGCGGATGGCGCGCCGTATACCATTCGCCGCTGAACACGACGTACGGAATCCGCATCCGCCGCGCGGCGCCGCCCGCCGCGATCGCCGAGGAATACGACGGCTCCGGGCACAGGACGACATCGAACGGTTCGCGCCGGTGCTCAGCGAGAATCCGCCCGCCGAGCGAGGGCGCAACGACGAGGTCCGACATCTGCGGGATGCGGTATCCGCGGACCGAGACGGAGCGCGGCGGAAGCTCGGCGGGATCCTGATTGATGAAGAAGCAGCGCAGATCGCAGTGCTCCGCCAGGCGGGCGAAGAGCGGCCGGCGGTACTCCGGATACGCATCGTGCACGAAGGCGACCCGAATCCGCCCGCTCATCGGCGTTCGGCCAGCTCTTCGTACAGCGATTCGAATTTTCGGACCATCAGGCGCGTGGAGTACCGGCCTTCGACGAAGGTGCGCGCCGCCCGCCCCATCGCCACCCGCTGCTCCGGCGGAGTGCCGATCGCCCGGCGCAGGCAGGCGGCCAGCGCCAGCGCGTCGCCGGCCGGGAATTCCCATCCGGTCTCCCCCTCGGCCACGATTCCCTCCGCATTCGCGGCGTCGGAGACGATCGCCGGCTTCCCGCACGCCATCGCCTCGAGGACCGAATTGGGGAAGCCTTCAAAACGCGATGGCAGGATCAGCCAATCCAGCGCGGCGTAGGCGCGTTCCACGTCGGCGAGCACTCCCATCGGCAGGACGACGGATTCCAGACCGAGTTCCCGAATCCGATCCTCCACGCCGCGGCGGGAATCGGCGAAGGTGGTTCCGCCGACCAGGAACAGCCGTGCGTATTCCGGCCAGTAGCCGGAGTTGCGCATCTGCGCCACGGCGGTGAGCAGGGTGGCGTGATCCTTCACCGGCGAGTAGCGGGCGACCATGCCGAAGACCAAGTCCGAAGGCGAGAGCCCGAACGCCGCGCGCGGCGCGCGCCAATCCAACCCGGGATGAAAACGCTCCAGGTCGACCCCGTTGGGAATGACGGCCAGCCGCGACGCGGGGATGCCGAGCAGGGATTCCGCCTCGCGGGCCGCCGCCACCGAATTGGAGACGATCCGCGCGCTCAACCTCCACAGGATCCGCTCGGTCCACTGCCAGGGCTTGCTCCAAAACCCGCCGATCCGCGTGCGCAGGGAGGTGACGATCCGGCGCTGGAGGGCCAGGCCGCCGGCGATCCGGGCGTAAAGATCCGCATGCCGCAGGAAGGACTGCACCACGGCCGGGCGTTCGCACAGGATCAGCCGCCACAAACGGAACAGCGCCACCAGATTTCCCAGCTTGCCGAGCGGTTTGCGCAGGCTGAGGAGCCGCGCGCCGCCGACGGAAATTTCCGCCGGAACGCGGTCCAATCCGTACATAACCGCCACCAGCGGCTCGAATCGCTCGCGGTCCAGGCGCCGAACGAGCTCGGCCGCCTGGCGTTCGGTTCCGCCCGAAGCCAGGGTGGGAATCAGGAACAGGATCTTTTGCGGCCGGGGCTCGGCCTCCTTCGGCATCCGCTGGCTCACTTTCCGAGCAGGAATCGGAGCGCCCGCAGGAACCATCCGGCGGTCCCGGTTAGTGCGGCGCGGCGCGTCGGATCGAGAAAATACAGGGCCGCAAGGGCGCCGACGGCCGCCAGGAAGATCCAGCCGGCAATCCGCCCGAGCCGGAATCCGCTCACCTTATTGCCGCGCATAAACGATCCAGGTTTCATACCGGAAAACCTCCCTGTACTCCCCGGCGGACTTCATCCACTCCTCTTCCGACGAGCCGCTGGCGACCACCGCAAGATCCACATCGTTTTCTCTGAGAAGCCGATCCCATTCTTCCGCATCGTCGGCGAGGAAAGAAAGCACGGTGTTGCGCAGGTCCGAACCGAAGAGCGGATAGGCGTCCACCCATCGGCCGTAGGCGATCACGGCGGGCGCTCCGGACGTGCGCGCATCCACCCACCCATACAATTCGTTGTTTGGATGCGCGCCGGCCGCGCTGCGCGCCGCGTCGTCGCTGAGGAAAACCAGCGTGGCCGCCTTGTCGGGCTCGAGCGGCGCCGGCCGCAGCGCGGCCGCGACGACGAACGCCGCCGCCAGGGCCAGCATCCCGGATAGAATTCGCCGCGGCCAGGCCCCCAGGGATTCGTACAGCAGCGCCCCTCCCAGTCCGCACAACAGCATCAGCGGCAGCACGTAGCGCGGCCGCCACTGCGCCGGGGTGAAGATCAGGATCCCGAGGCACAGGATTCCGACGAGCAAGGCGGCGCCGTCGCGTCTGCGCAGCGCCGCCCACAGCCAGAGGGCCGCGCCGGGCAGGCCGAGGAACAACCAGATCGGCCCTGTTCCCCCGTTGTTCCAATCGAAGATCATCCGGGAGCGTTCGAACCAGATTTGATAAGCGAGGTCCCAGCTATTCTCCGTATCCCGGATGAGGTCTTCGGAACCGATCGCCAGGAAAGCATCTTCCGCCTTCCCCGGCCAGATCACCTGCGATCCGATCTTGACTTCCACCGGGGCGAGCGGATTGCCCGCGTAAACCGCATTGCGAAGGAGCGGCCAGCCGCCGTAGGCGGCCGCGCACAACCCGAAAACCGCCGCCGACATCAGCAACGGACCGGCCCGCCTTCGAATCGGCGTTATGCGTCCGCCATCCTCTGCGAACCGCGGAAGGCGGATCAATCCATGCACCATGAGCGCCAAGACCGCCAGGCTGCTGAGGACGCCCGAAAATTTCGTCCCCAGTATGACGCCGGCGCAAATTCCCGCCAGGACCGCCGTCCTGCCGGTTCCCGCCGCGTCGCCCGGAGGAACCGGCGCCAGCGCCAGGTAAACCCCGCACAGGAACACAGCCGCCATCCAGGCGTCGTTGTACGATCCGACCTGCTGGAGAAAGACCAGCGGCGTGAAGGCGAACACCGCCCACCCCGCGACCGAAGCCCGCCGCGAAAATCCGAATCGCCGGCAGAGCCCGTACAGCGCAAGGCCTCCGGCCAGAATGGTGGGCAGAAACGCCAGGTCGGCCAGCTTGTCCGATCCCAAAAAGATGACCTGCCAACCCTGGAACAATTCCGAATTGATCGGGAAGTAGCTGATGCGCTCCGCCGGGCTGGGGAAGAAACGGATCGCGCCGCTTTGCAGAATGTTGCCCATGATCGAAAGATGGTAGGCGACATCGTCGCGCATGTACGGAGGCAGGAACCAGCCCCAGAAAACGTTGCGGGCGATCACGACCAGCATCAATGCGCCGAGCAAGGCGACCCAGACGGGAATCCGGACCTTCCGCAGCCGGGAAAGGTGGGTCCGGTTCTGTTCCCGCACGGCCTGCCAGCGCGGACGCACGCCCAGCAGGCAGATTCCGGCCGTGACGAGCGCGTTTACCGCGGCCAGCGGAATCGGTCGGAGGATGCCGAGCCACCCCAACACCAGCATGCAACCGAGCACCTGTCCGATAAACGCCGCCTGCGCCGCGACCAGGGCGTATACCAAGCCGGTCGACCTGCCCGAAAAGCAAAAGAACCACGCTAGGAAGATCGCCCCGGAAAGGAGCGACAGAAAGGCGATCCCGGCCCATGTCGCCGCATCGGTACCCAACGCACCCGTCATGGCTTCTCCAGAATTTCCAGGATTCGCTCCGCCCGGAGTTCCCAAGTGAAGGCGCGGACATCCTCCCGCGCCCGGCGGGAGATGGATTCCGCGAGCGCCGGATCTTCGAGCGAGCGCCGGATTCCCCGCGCCAGGGATTCCGCGCTGTCGGGAGAAACCAGCAGCGCGTTCTCCCCGTCGCGCAGCACCTCGCGCACGGCCGGAAAATCGGTGGCCACGATCGGCCGGCCGGCCGCCATGTATTCGAACATCTTCAGCGGAGACATGGCGCCCACCGTCTCAGTGCGCGAGGTGTAAGGCATGATTAGGACGTCCGCCGCCCACAGGTAGAGCGGGATTTTCCCGTTCGGCACCGTGCCCGCGAAGCGCACCCGTTCGGCCATTCCGCGCCCGTCGGAAAAGGCGCGGACTCGTTCGATATCCCCGGGATTCCCCCCCGCCATCAGGAGCACGGATTCCGGGATCGCACCCACCGCCTCGACGGCCTCCTCGGCCCCGCGCCCCGGATAAAGGTGCCCCGCGTGGCAGATGATCTTCGCCGCGGCGGGAAGCCCCAATTTTTGGCGGGCTTCCGCGCGTCCGATGGAAGGCTCGAACCGCTGGAGGTCCACGCCGTCCGGCGCCCAATGCAGCAGATTGCGGCGCGCGCCGGCGGCGGCGTAGTCCTCGATCAGGGATTTGGAAATGCAGAAGATGCCGCGCAGGGCGGGCGACAAGGCGGGATCCGCAACCAGCTTTTTCCAAACCGGATAGCGCCGGTCCTCCTCGAGATGGTGGGCTTCGAATCCCACCCCGACTCCGGCGCGCGCCAAATGATAAGCGGACCACGGCTCGCGCGAATAGGCCAGCCCGGCGCGGCGCCGGCGCGCATGCCAGGCCGCCGCCAGTGCGTATCCGCGCACCGCGAAGCGATTCCCCCAATGCGGGAAGCGGACCCAGGTCACGTCGAACGGGCGCGGCAGGGCGAACCGCTCGGCCAGGGTTTCCTTCCGGCGCGCATCCTCCGGGTAGTAGGGGGCGATCAGCTCCACCGGCAGATGGGCCGCGAATCCGGAACACATCTTCAAGGTCTGCACGCAGTTGGCCCGGTTGGAGGGAATCCGGGAACGGGCGATATACACCAGTTTATCCATGGTTGGCGGCGATGAATTCCAGGATCCGTTTTACGCGGTTCCGCCAGGTGCATTCGCGCACGTCCGCCCGGGCGCGGGCCGCGATTCGCTTCCGGCGGTTCGGATTCTGGCGGATTTTTGCCAGAGCCTCCGCCCAGGCCGCCGGGTCTTCCGGCGGCAGCAACAGGCTGTTGTTCTCGTTCAGCATCACCCGCAGGGCGGGCAGGTCGCTGGAGAGAATCGCCCGGCCGGCCGCCATGTATTCGTACAACTTCATCGGGCTCATGATCGCGGCGGTGTCGCCCCGGCCGCGGACAGTCACTTCCCGCTGGTAGGGCATCAGCAGTACGTCGCAGGCCGCCTGGTACAGCGGGATTTCGGCGTTCGGAACGTGGCCCAGCCAGCGCACGTTGTTTACTCCGGCCGCGCGCACCTTCCAGTCCGCCACCTCCTGCGGATGCCCGCCCAGGATCAAGAATTGCGCGGTCGGGGAGCGCCGCGCCATCTCGCAGATCAACTCCACGCCGCGCCCGGCCACCAGACTGCCGAAATACCCGGCCGTGAAACGTGCGGCCGGAAGTTTCAACCGCGCGCGCGCCCGTGCCGGTGCCGGCGGATTGCGGTACTGTTCGCCATCGACGGCGTCGGGCGCGACGAGCATCTCCCGGCTGCACAGGGCGGGATACGCCCGGCGAAGATTCTCCTCCAGCGCCCGGCTGATCACCGCCAGGCGCAGGTTGCGCCTGCCCAGAATTTGGCGGAAGTAAAGCGGTCCGAGCCGTCCGGTCGGCTCGTGATGCACTTCGAGCATCACGGGAAAGCCGTGCTGGGCGACCGCCCAGGCGATGTCGATCCCGCGGGTGTATACCAGGTTGGGGACGATCCGCGCGGCCTCGTCCGCTTCGGCCCAGGCCAGCCCGCGGCGCCCCAGGAGCGGCAGCAATCTCACCCGGCGGACGGGAAAGCGGACGGTCAACCCATACTGAGCCGCCTCCCGATCGGAAAGCGGGCCGCCGCCGGATTCGGCGGATCCCCTTTCCGCCGGCGGGAGAATCAGATGCACCTCGTGGCCTTCCCGGACGAAAGCCTGGCACATCTTCATCACCTGCAGGCTGTTGGCCGAGGGCGAAGGCACGTCCGCGGAACTCAGGTAAGCGATCCTCATGCGCTCCCCTGCATCGACCGGTAGATTTCGAACTGCTCGGCGGCATAACGCTCCCAGGTCAGGGTTTCGGCCCGGGCGCGTCCGGCCAATCCCATTTTACGCGAGAGCTCCGGATTCTCCGCAAGCGCAATCATCGCCCGGGCGACCCCCTCCACGTCGTCCGCCGGCAGGAGGTACCCCGTCTCGCCGTCCACCACCGCGTCCGGAATTCCGCCGCTGCGGGTGCCGACGACCGGCAGGCCGTACGCGCCGGCCTCGAGGAACACGAACACGAAGCCCTCAAAATGGTCGCCCTCGTCCTGCGAGGTCATCGCCAGCATGTCCGCCGCGCGGTAATGCGGATCCAGCTGTTCCCAGGTCAGCGGACCGAGGAACTCGACGTTGCGGATTCCTTCGCGGCGGATGAGAGCTTCCAGCTCCCGCTGGTAGCGGTTCCCGACTCCGCCGCCCGCCAACAGGAACCGCGCGCCGGGAAACCGGCGCTGCAGAATGCCGAAGGCCTGCAGGCAGACATGATACCCCTTGCGCGGCTTGATTCCCCCGACCGAGATCACCGTCGGATCGGGGGAAAATTTTTTTCGTTCGGCGGTTTCGCGGGGTATGCGCGCGGCGAAATCCGATCCGTGCAGGACAACCCGGACCTTGGCGGCGGCCATCGCGCCGGGGAAGGCCGCGCGCATTCTCTCCGCGGTTCCGGTGGACATCGGGCACAGGCACGCCGCCCGGCGGATGATCCCGTCGCAGATCCGCCTCGGAATCGCCCAGCGGCGCCAGACCACGCCGTAAGTCCCGAAGGTTGTGACCGCGTGCGGAACGCATTCGCGCCGGGCGATCCGATCCCCGATCCAACCAGTCGGGAACAATTCCAGCGAGTGAACCAGCCGGACTCGCAGCGGCGGGAGAGTCCGCAACGCGGCCAGGGTCGGCAGCATGTGCGCCCACGTGCGCAGCGATCCGGCCACGTTCGGTTGGATTTCCGGCAGGGCGGCGATTTCGGCCCGCGGAAACAAGGAACGCGCCGCTTCTCCATCCGCCCGCGCGACGACCAGGATCGGTTCCACCCGCGATTCCAGCGAGCGCAGGATGCCGAGGGCCGCCGTCGGCCAGCCCCCGCGGCCGCGGAGGAGGGGGATGACAAATGCAACCCGGATGCGGGAATTTTCCGTCAACGCAAGTTCCTATCCGCCGGTGTGTTTCCGAGCCCGAGCCGCCGGCGAGGGCGGGAAACCGGCGATGAATGGCTTTGGAAACTCAGCTTTTCCGAATCCGCCCCCGATTCCTCGTCTCCCCTCCGGAGCTCCTCCGAACGACATTGGAAAACCCGATTCTTCAAACGCCCAACAGCCGCCGGTACTGGTCCCATTGTTCCGCCGCGTACCGGTCCCAGCTGAGGTGTTCGGCCCGCTCCCGGCCGGCCATCCCCATCCGCGCGGAAAGCGAGGGATTCTCCGCCAGGCGGATCAAGGCGCGGCCGGCCTCTTCCGCATCCGTGGGATCCACCACAAACCCCGTATCGCCGTCGATTACGACGTCCGGGATTCCTCCGCTGCGGGACCCGACCGAAGGCAGTCCGTAGGCGCCGGCCTCGAGAAACACGAGTCCGAAACCCTCAAAATGCCGGTCCACTTCCTGCGAAAGCAGGAGGAACACCGACGCGGACCGGTACAGGCGGTCCAGCTCGGCGGGATCCACCGTGCCGTGGAACCGGACGCCGTGCAGTTTTTCGCGGCGGACGATGCCGTCCAAATGCGCCCGGTAGGCCGGGTCCGGCCGCCCGACGATGTGGTACGCCGCTTGCGGAAAACGTTTCTGCAGGCGGCCGAACGCGCTCAGGCTGATATGGTACCCCTTGCGCGGCTTGACCATGCCCACGGAGAGGACGACCGGCGCGGGGGGCGGCCGCCGGTCCCGCGCCAAGCCGGCCGGAACCTGCTCCGCCGCGCGGGATCCGCACAGGACGGTCCGCACGACGGTCCCGGCAAGATCCTCCGGGTAGGCTTCCCACAATTTCGCTTCCGTGCCGTGCGAGATGGGGTACACCGCCGCCGCCCGCCGCAGGACGCCGCGGTAGAAGCGGTCCAAAAGCGGCCAGGTATTCCAAATGACGGCGTAGGTTCCAAAAGCGGTGAGCGCATGCGGCGCCCTCTGGGTGCGCGCCAAAACATCCCCCGCCCATCCGGCCGGAAACATCTCCAGCGAATGCACCAGCTTAACGCGCAGCGGCGGTATCCTTGCGGTGCGCCACAGCGCGGGGACCATCCGGCGCAGCATCGAGCCCGCGGTCCCGCTCCATTCCTCCGCTTGGACCGTCGGGAGGACGTGATGCTCGAGGCGGGGGAATTTTTCCCTGACCGCCGCCCGGTCCCCTTGCGAGACGATCAACACCGGTTCGACGAAATTCTGCAGGGAGCGGATGGCGCCTTCCACGAACGTCACCCAGCCGCGGAATCCGCGCAGGTAGGGGATCAGATAAGCGATCCGGGGTTTGCCGTTTCCCTTAACCGACGTCACCGCGGGCATTTGTCGTCTTCCTCGCCGATGGATCGGCCGAAAATCATCCGGGCGGTCCGCCCAGTTGCTTCAGCGTCTGCACCAGGGATGCGGCGCCGCTGCGGCCCGCTTCCCCCCAAGCGCGTTCCCGCCGCCGCCGGCGTTCATCCTCCGGGAGCGCCGCCGCTCGCAAGACAGCGTCCGGCAATTCTTCCGGCCGCGCCGCCGCCTCGGCCAATCCGTCGTCCGCCAACTCGCGTCCGTAGGCGCGGGTGGTCTTCATCCACACCGCCGGGACGTCCGCCAACAGCGCCTCATAGAGCACGGAGCTGTAGGTTCCGACCGCCACGTCGACCTGCCGGAAGGCTTCGTAAACGCTCCCGCTTTCCAGCAATCGGACGGTCGAGGCGGACAGCGCATAATCCCGAAGGCCGATCCGGGATTCGCCGGGGCGCAGTTTCAAGAACAATTCAAACCGCGGATCGGACTGCAGCACCTGCAAAAAAACCGCCACCTCGCTTTTCCGCGCCAGCGGCTCCGACACCACCAGCACCCGCACTTTTCCTTCGGCCGCGGTTTTTTGTCCCGCCCGGCTCCGATCCGACGGAATGCCTTCCGGCGGGCGCAGCGGTCCGGCGACGAAGACCTGCTCCGGCCGGTACAGCGCGGTGTCGGTCAGCAGGCGGTCGCGGAACAATCCGCTCCACACCCCGTAGCGGTCGAAGGCGTGCGGGCGGGCCCCGCCGAAGCCGTAGGCCATCAGGCCGGCGTGGAATTTATTGAACACCCCGTGCTGGAACCCAAGGACGGGAATTCCGAGGGATAGGCAGGCGGCGACCAGCTCGTGGTTGTGGCGGTTGTCGTCGAAGATCAGCGCCCGGCGGACGCGCTGGAATCGCAGCGCCCGCTTCAACATCCGCTGGCGGACGACGGATTGCGCGCAACTGTCCAACGCCACGGGGATCAGCGCCCGCAGCGCGCGGTCTTCCAGGCGGTCCGAACTCCGGCCGGAAAATTCCGCCGTGGGAATTGCGGCCCGTTCGCCGGCGATCCGACCCCAGAAATCCGCGGCCTCGAGGAAAAACACCGGTCTGCGCCGGGGGAAAAAATTCCTCAGCGCCTGGTGGGGCGACAGCGTGTGGGCGTATTCCGCGAAGCGGTATCCGGCCCGCTCCAATTCGCGGTACAGCGGAACGAACCGGAAATCCTCGCGCAGGCCGGGGTTGACGTGGTCGATGATGAAGAACAGCGTGTCGCGCGAGGCGGCTCGGAAAGCGGCGAGGGAGAAAAGCGAGAGGGCCAGCAGCGCCGCCTTTCCGCGGAGGCTTCCGGCCGCCGGCGCGGCGCCGGCGCGGTAGGCGGGGAAACCGGATCTCCCGCCGACGGCTTGCAGCACCCGCGCCAAATCCGGCGGCGCGTCGGCCACGGCGACGGGAGCTTCGCCTTCGACGGCTTCGAGCAGGGGCAACAGCTGAGTCAGCGGGACGAGGTAGAAACGCAGCAGGCGGTCCTGTCCGTACCACCACGGTTCGAAGCCGTCCTCGGTGAGGATCGAGGAAATCCGCCGGCCGGCATCGTCGGCGAGGGCATTGATCCGCCGCAACAGATCGAGCGCGCGGTCCCAATCCGGGGGCGGGACCGGTACGGGGGCGCCCTCCGCCCGCTCGAACGCCCCGTCGGTTCCGGGGTTCGGGCGGAAGCGCAGCCGCCGCAGGATTCCGCCTTCGTCGCGCACGCGAACCTCAACCGGCCGGGGTTTTACGGATGACGCGTTCGAACGCTTCGCCGAATTGCTCGTTCAACTCCTCGACGTGCAGGGCTTCCTCGGGCGAGGTGGGATTTTCTCCGTCGTTCAGGACGTAGTCTATGAAGTGATGGATCATGTATTCGTGCGGGGAGGGCGGCGCAGGCCGTTTGGGCCGGAACGCGATCCGGGCCGTCAGCCAGCGGCGGAACAAATCCGCGGAGATCTTGGCGTTGGGCCGTTCGGCCAGCGCAAATGCGGTCTTGTAGGAGAACATGTAAGACGCCCGGGTGCCGTGGAGGACGTTGATCCGGCGCTTGGTTTCCGCGGGATTGGCCGACATGCGGATGTTGACGTACCCGTCCTTGCTCTCCAGCACCACATCCACTTCGTCGGCGCTCATCCACGGCCACTTGGCGGTGGTCTTGCGCGCCGCCACGCTCAGCAGTTTCATCTCCCCCACCAGCGCGTAGGCGATGTAGAGCTGGTGCGGGAGGCTTTCCGCCCAGCGGCCGCCGGGAATTTTATGGCACCAGAAGTCCGGATCGATGACCATCCGGTCCTGATCCCCGTTGGTCATCCAGGTCAAGCCGACGTGCAGGATCCGGCCCGCTTCGCCGCGCCGCACGATTTCCGCCATGCGCAGGATGCCCGCCATGAACTTGTTTTGGTGCACCACCGAAAGCTTACGGCCGGTGCGCTTTTGGGCGGCGACCACCTCGCGCGCCTCCGCCAGGGTGACAGCGAACGGCTTCTCCAACAGCACGTCCGCCCCGTGCTCGAAGGCGTAGATCGTCAGGTCCTTGTGGGTCTGCGGCGGGGTGCAGATCGAGGCGATCCGCGCCCCGGTTTCGCGCAGACCTTCTTCGAGGGAGGCGTAGGCGCCGGGAATCCCGTTCTCGTCCGCGACTTTGCGCGCCCGCGCCAGGTCCGGGTCGCACATTCCGACGAGCTCGACCTCGGGGTGGCTTTTAAAAAAGGGCAAATGCCGAACCGCGCCGGCAACGCCGCTGCCGACGATAATCGCCTTGGCTTTTTCCATTCGGTCTCCGCATTCGGGGTTTGAAGCCCCGGATTTTCCTTTGGCTTGCGCCGCCGGGATTGAAAATTATACCAGCCACGCTTGAATGAAAATAATTGTCCGCAAAAGGCACAAAAACCACAAAAAAAGGAATACATGCTCTGCGGCTTTGCTCTTTGACCGGCGGTCCGGGCATCGGACGGACGCGCGGGGTTACAACCCGCGGGAATTACGCTTCCCTCGGAAAAACTCAGGCTGAAATGACGCACCAATTCATTTTTGGTTCCCGGAAAGGAATCGCCGCAACTGAAAAAATCACCCGTGCTATAATTTTCCCATCCACCGCATGAGGAGGACACCATGAGAGCTCGCAACCTGGGAATGTTCCTGCTGGCCGTTTGGCTGATCGCGACCGGACTGATCTCGATCCTGAATCTCAGCTTCACCGGGATGGACATCGTGATGGCGGTCGTCGCCATCGCCGCGGGTGTGCTGATTCTGATCCGGCGTTGAACGTTCTCCGCGTACGCAACCCGTAAACCAATTCACCGTTCAGATGAAGAAACGGATGCCCTCATGGACGGGCATCCGTTTCATTCCTTTCGGCGAGAAAGAACGATAACGAATGGGGAGAAGAAATGAAACGGCGCCGTTTGGGATGATTATTCGGCGCCGCGAAGACGGGCGACCAGCGCCCGGCTTGCCTCCACGTCCTTCCTCCATTGGACATTCGTGGGATCGAGCGCGGACAACCGTTCGTCGATCGATAGGCTCTCTTCCGCAAGCGGAAGCGCTTTTAGACGCTCGCCTTGCCGTTTGTAAAGCTCGGCCAATCGCGTCAAACAATATGAAAGGTCCCGCTGCCATCCCGCGTTCGACGGATCCGCCTCGGCCAGGCGCTTCCTAATAGCGAGCGACTCGCGGTAGGACGCCAGCGCT
>JAFGKK010000080.1 GCA_016928575.1 Anaerolineales bacterium | reverse complement strand
AGAATCGCCTTCCTCAGAGGATAATTCCCTGATTCAACGGGGGTTCTTTTTTGGCTTTTTCAAAGTGGACCCAAGCAACAGGCTCTACAGTCCCCGCTTTCATCCTGATCACATTCGCCCTGATTGAAAATCGGCAAGGCTCCGCGCCGACCGGAAGGGAACCTGAATCGCGTTCGCGCGATGACGCCGTCGAAAATCGTCCCCTCACTGCAGGAAAGCCGGACAGCTGACGGGCGTTCGAAGGACGCGGCTCAGCGCATGATCGAACTTCTTAAGGATATATTCTATTCGAGGCATCCGAACGGATTGGGGGCGCGCCTGCGGAGGCGTCGGCATGCTTTCTTCCTCTCCCTGATCCGTTCCGTTCCCCGCCCCCTCACCATCCTGGACATCGGCGGAACGGAACGCTACTGGCGGCTTCTCGGATTTTCCGCCTCGGAGCAGGTCCGGATCACCCTGTTCAACCTTAAGCCCCAACTCGTGAGCTCTCCGTATATGAAGTCTATGACCGGGAACGCCGCCGAGATGAAGCAATTCGGCGATCAGAGTTACGAGATCGTCTTCTCCAATTCGGTGATCGAACACCTGGAAGGCCGGGAAGCACAGACCCGCATGGCCGGGGAAGTCATGCGGGTCGGAAAACGGTACTTCATCCAAACGCCCAATTATTGGTTCCCCCTGGAACCCCACTTCCTGGTTCCCGGATTTCAGTGGCTGCCGGCGGACCTTCGAGTTTGGGCGATCCGCCATTTCGCCCTGGGTTGGTATCCCAAGATCCCCGATCTGGCTATGGCGCGGTCCCAGATAAACCATGTTTGTCTTCTGAAAAAGAGCGAACTGTCCTCGCTCTTCCCAGAGGCCTGCATTTACGAAGAAAAAATCCTCGGCCTGACGAAGTCCTTCATCGCCTACGGCGGGTGGGGATCAACCGACTGAGCGTTCTTTCCCGGATCCACTCCCGATGCGAAGATAAAAGCTCCGATCCCGCCTGCGTTTCATTGGCCGACCTAGGTCACTTGGAACTTAACCAGGCGCCCAGATCCCATCCGAGGAGTTCTTGAAGCCCGAGGATTTCCTCACGGAAAGACTCGGTCAACTCCCCGCGGAGTCCGGGGTCCAACCGCGGGGCGGGTTTCAGGAACAATCTGCGGATTGCGGAGTGGATGGGATACCGCACGGAAAGCGGAATGGTCCGGTCCATGAACCGGGTCGCCCTCCGCAGGTCGAACGCCCGGTCATAGAGAAAGCGGTTGCGCGGAATTCCGGAAGGGTTGTACACCGCCGAAGATTCGAATCGATGGGAAGGATCGGCTCCGAGAAAGTGATACAGGTCCGCCATCGACCCTTGGGGATCACGGCGCAAATCGTCGTAGAGATAGATCCTCATCCGCTCCCTGGGGAAAACTTTAAAGAACTCGTTCAATTGCCGGCAATACTCCCCGTTTCGGCGGTACCAGAATAACGGAGACCAATTCTCCCGGATCCGTGCGGTTTCCGCATTCAGGGCGGATTGAAAATCCGAGATGGGTTCCCGGTTCATCCGCAACGCGTGTTGAAATTGGGAATAAGCCCGGTCCACGGGATGGCGCAGAACGGCGAACAATTTGACACCCGGAAGCCGCCGGGCGATGGCCGTGGCGGCGGTCTCGGCCAGCACCAGGTAATCGGGTGAGATTTCGCCCCGGATCGGAAAATTATCCGCCTCCCGAAAGACCGAGACGTACCGCTCCCAGGAGCGGACGACCGTCCGCGGAATGATTTCATCCCCCGGTCCGTGATACTCGATCGGCTGCTCGGCGTATCCGAAATACCGCATCTCCTTCCGGACCGGAAGAAAAATCTGCGGATGGGAAAGCAGGAACTGGTGGACCGCCGAGGTGCCGCTTTTTTGCGCGCCGATCCCAAGAAACGTGGGCAGTACTTCCCGCATGAAATGAATTCCTTGGATTGATCCGGAGGTTGATCAATGCCGGGCATTGTACCGCCTTTCCACTCGGAAAAACCTCCTTCCGGCATCGCGTTGTGCAGTGGAAAACGCTGAACCCCGCCGATCCGCCTTCCCGAATCCCCCCGTACCAAGTACAATGAGTCGCCCCGGTTGTTTCCGTTCCGATCCGATCCCTCCCCGGGGATCCCCGCGTCCGGGGGCCGGGAAACAGATCTCCATTTTTTTCCCGAAGAGGAAACCGCGCATGAAAGACGGCTCCAAACCCGCAACTCTGATCCCCCCTTACGGCGGAACGCTCGTCGACCTGACCCTGTCCGGCGAGGAGCGCCGCGAGTGGATCGAAAAAGCCGGCCGCTTTCCCTCAATCCAGCTTTCCCCCCGCGCACTGTGCGACCTGGACCTCCTGGCGTGCGGCGGTTTCTCCCCGCTCACAGGCTTCATGGGCAAGGCGGATTACGAGCGCGTGCTGGGCGAAATGCGGCTCCGCGACGGCACGCTGTTCCCGATCCCGGTCACGCTGCCCCTCGACGAGAAAACAATCCCCGCCGGGGCGGAATACCTCGCCCTGCGCGACGAACACAACAACCTGATCGCAGCGCTGCGGATCGAGGAAACCTTCGCCTGGGACCCAAGCGCAGAGGCCCGCCAGGCGCTGGGGACGACCGACCCCCGCCATCCGCTCGTTTCCGAGATGAGCCGTTGGGGCGCACGCTGCGTTTCCGGCGAGTTGAAAGTGCTCACCCCGCCGCGTTATTACGATTTCACCGACCTGCGCCGGACCCCGGCCCAGGTCCGCGCGCTGTTGGAGAATATGGGCCACGCCAAAGTGGTCGCCTTTCAAACGCGCAACCCCCTGCACCGGATCCACGAGGAGCTCACCAAGCGGGCCGCCGACGAGATCGGGGGCAGTCTGCTGATCCATCCGGTGGTGGGGATGACCAAACCCGGCGACGTGGACCACTACACCCGGGTGCGGATTTACCGGGCGCTGACGGAAAAATATTACGATTCCGGCAGCACCTTGCTGAGCCTGCTGCCGCTGGCGATGCGCATGGCCGGGCCGCGCGAGGCGCTCTGGCATGCGATCATCCGCCGCAACTACGGCGCCACGCACTTCATCATTGGCCGCGACCACGCCGGCCCCGGGAAGGACTCGAACGGGAAACCGTTCTACGGCCCGTACGACGCCCAGGAACTGGCCGCCAAACACGCGCGCGAGACGGGCGTCACGCCGGTACCGTTCCGCGAGCTGGTCTATCTTCCGGATTCACAGGAGTATGTTGAGGAATCGAACGTGCCCGCCGGCGCTCGAACCGCCTCGATCTCCGGCACCCAGGTGCGGGAGGATTACCTGGCCAAGGGGAAACTTCTGCCCGAATGGTTCACCCGCAAGGAGACCGCCGAAATCCTCTCCCGCACCCACCCGCCGCGGCATCACCGGGGTTTCTGCATCTGGTTCACGGGCCTGAGCGGCGCCGGGAAATCCACCACCGCCGACGTGCTCACCTGCCTGCTCCTCGAGCGCGGCAAGCAAATCACCGTGCTCGACGGCGACGTGGTGCGCACCCATCTTTCCAAGGGGCTGGGGTTCTCGCGCGAGGACCGCGACACCAACATCCTGCGGATCGGTTTCGTCGCAAGCGAGATCGTCCGCCACCACGGGGTGGCGCTGTGCGCGGCGGTCAGCCCGTATCGGGCGGCGCGCAACGAGGCGCGCAAGATGGTCGGCGAGGAGCAGTTCATCACGGTCTTCGTCGACACGCCGATCGAAGTCTGCGAACAGCGCGACGCCAAGGGCATGTACGCCCGCGCCCGGCGGGGCGAAATCAAGGGCTTCACCGGCGTCGACGATCCGTACGAGCCGCCGGTCGATCCGGAGATCACACTCGATACCGTCAACCACACTCCGGAGGAAAACGCGCGCCGGATCATCGCCTACCTGGAAAAACGGGGGTTCCTGGTTCCCTGACTGGAAAAAAAGGAGGGCACGGAGTTCATGAAAAAACTCCGAGCCCTTGATTTCCTCCGTGGATCCGCCCTGTCCTGCTGATCCAAAAATGTTGCTTGGACCCCTTCGTGGATCGTCACCAGACCCCCGGCAGCAAACGGTGCCGGACCCGGGCGGCGTAATCCTTGTACCCCGGCAACTCCGCCAGCAGAGTCCGGTCCTCGAGCGCCGTGCGGACGACGATCAATCCGGCGAGCACCGCGCCAACCGCGAAGGCCGGCCACGATCCAAGGACCAACGGCGCGGCCAGGTTGACGGCGACCTGCCCGAGGTAAGCCGGATGGCGCAGGAACCGGTACGGCCCGCCGACGGCTACGGTGTGTCCGCGGTCCGCCTGGATCCGCATAATCTGCGAGAAGAAGGCGTTCGATGCCGTCGCCCACACCGCGGCCGCGTATCCCGCCGCCGTCACAATCAGCGCCGGAATCCGGACCGCGTCCGGCAAGTCCGCCGTCCATCCGTTGCGGGCATCCAATCCGGCGACGACGTATCCAACCAGGGTGAGCAACCCGACCACGCCCATCAAGCCCACGTCCCACTTCTTGGCGTCCGATTTCGGGCCGACGCGGTCCGCCAGCAGCTGCGGGTGGCGCGGGATGACCGCGATTCCGGTGGCGACCACCCAGGCCGCCATCACCGCCACCAGCACCCAGCCCCAGCCCCAATCCCAGCGCCCGGCCGCGAGAAAGAGGATTACGGCCATCATCACCACCCCCATCGTCTCGCGCACCGCCCAGCGGGCGATGATACGCGGGATGGGTTTGTTTTGATCCCTCTTCTGAGCATCAGTGTTCATCGATCCTCCTTGTGAAATCGGCGTTGCCTTGACCTGATCCTCCTCCCCCGGTCGACGACGGGAGAAGGGACCGCCCGCCGAACAACGGCCCGAGGACGGCCGGATGTCAGGCGCATAGGAATTCGTCCACGGCGGTCCGGAAGGCCTCCGTATGGAAGAGCGCCGGCATGTGCCGGGCTCCGGGAATCGCTTGGATCCGGGAGTGCGGGTAGAAAGACCGCATCGCCTTCCGATCCGCCTTTGAACTCACCGGATCCTTCTCCCCGAACAGGATCAACACCTCACCCGGCCACGGGCGGATCCCCGGCCGGTCGTACCCGTATTTGCGCAGCGCGTCGCCGCCGGTCCGGAAATGGCTGAGCACGTCCGCCTTGGTCAGGCGCGAGGAAAACAACCCGTCAAGGTACGCCTTCCAAAACGCCGCCCGGGTTTCCGGGACGTCCATGACCGATTCGATCATGTTCCGGTACAACCGGAGGGCGGCTTTCTCCGACAGCCGGGGGATGATCCGGTTGTAGATCCCCAGGATCCAATCTTTCCATTTCGGATTCCTCAAGGGGACGGTTCCGCAGAGGACCAATTTCTCGGCCCGCGACGGAAAACGCTGGACGAACGTTTGCGCGATAACCCCTCCCGCCGATTGCCCGAACACGCTCACGCGCCCGGTCCCCTCGTGGTCCAGAATCGCCGCCATCCCGTCGAGGAGATCGTCGATGCTCTCGAGCGGGGGATACGTCGGGGTCAGCACGCGATACTTCCCCTCGAACATTTCGATGTAGCCGTAGGCGCTTTCGGCGGTGCGCATTCCCCCCGGAAGCAGCAACAGCGTGCGGGCTCCGCTTCCACCCGCGAGATATTCCCAACGGACATCCGCGACGGATAAGTATTGGCAGGGGTGCAGTGTGCGGAACTTTCGCAATTGATCCGGTAGTTCCATTGCGGCCTCTCCTTTTTGAACTAGCGACTATACCTCGGTCCACGAATTGACCGATTTCCGCACCGTCTCCCTCACTCCGCCGAAAGCGCGCCGGCTTCTCCGCTCCCGGGGCCCGCCCTGCATCGCGGGGCAAACCGGGAGCGGGGAACGGCGGAGGAGATGAGGCATTACTCATACTGCAGGGCCCGGATGATATCCAGCTTGGCGGCTTGGCGCGCGGGGATGACCGCCGCCAGCACTCCAAACAGCAGGCCGAAGACTGCCGCCGCCAGCATCCCGGCGGCCGGGAAGGCATACCCCATCGGGAACACGGCTTTCATCGCGCTGATAAAGGTATACCCCAGGTACCAGCCGCCGACGATCCCGAAGGCGGTGCCGATCGCCGCCAGCAGCAGCGCCTCGGCCGTCACCATCGCGCCGATCTGCCCGCGGGTGGCGCCGACGGCGCGGATCATCCCGATCTCGCGCGTGCGTTCGATCACCCCGATCGCCAGCGTGTTCAGCATGGCGATGAAGGAGGGGAACGCCAGCAGACCGAAGAGGACATACACCGCGGAGAAAGCCGCTTCAAACTGACCCTTCATCGTATCGTAGTATTCCCGCCCGGAGATCAGCTGGAACTGCGGATAGTCGGCGGCGATCTCTTTGATCTGGGCATCCGCGGCCGCGCGGTCCGCCCCGGGCGCCAGATTCATCTGCAGGAACACATCCTCGGTCTTGCCGAAATCAGCTTCCATGTTCGCCTGCGAGATGAACGCGGTGTTGACCTTGACGTTGAGCAAGTCGGTCGCGGCGGCGACGATCCGGTAAGGCACCGGGCCGTTCGGGGTCAGCAGGTCGACCGTGTCGCCCACCTTGGCCGAGGCGATCGAGAGAAACGACGAGTTGACGATCATGTTGCGCCCCGCGGCCAGCTCCCGGTAAGCCCCTTCCCCGCCCTGGAGGAAATACAGACCGCTCACATTCGGGAACGCCGCCGGATCGATCCCCAAAAGCGAAACCCCGACTCCGTTGACCTTGGTCCCGGCGAAGCGGAAGGTGCTGATCTCGCCCGCGCCCTCCACGCCGCGCAGTCGGTCGACGAAATCAGGCCCCGCCCCGAGGTTGGTGTTCCAGACGGAGACCGACGGCGGAATGAACAGGTAGTCGCTGCCCAGGCTCTTGCGCATCACGTCGTACATCACCACCGAGATCGAGGCGATCATGCCGCCGGCGGCGACGATCACCGCCAGCCCGAGCATCGTGGCCGAAGCGGTCACCGCCGTGCGGGCGGGCTGGCGGATCAGGTTCCCCTGCGCCAGCTCGCCGATGCCGCTCCGGGCAAAGATCCACCCAAGGACCCTGGCGAGCACCCAGGTGAACGGCCGCACCAGAAGCGGCGCGACGAGCACCAAGCCGATCAGGAACAGGAACCCGCTGGGCGTGATCAGCAGCGCATCTCCCGAAAAGAGCGCCAGGCTGGTGGCGATCAGGATCACGATCCCGATGACCGATCCGGCGCCGATGTTGCGGATCAGGTCCGTCTCCGCCTGCACAGGCCGCAGAGCCTCGAGCGGCATCACCCGGCTGGCGTTGCGGGCCGGGATCAGGCCGGCCAGGAGGGTTACGGTCACCCCAAGCAGGACGCAGACCACGACCAGGCCCGGGGACACGACCGGGCTTCCCAGATTGAGGTTCAGAAACCGGCTCAGGAACGGCTCAACCAACTTCAGCAATCCCGCGCCCAGCAGGTAGCCGAACACGAGGCCGAGCCCCGCGCCGATGACCCCCTGCAGGATACCTTCGGCCAGGATCATCCCGAGGATCGTGCCGCGGGTGGCGCCGAGCGCCCGGAGCATGCCGATGTCGCGCCGGCGCTCGGCAACGATGGTGCGGAAGGTGTTGAAGATGATGAATCCGCCCATGAACAGCGCCAGCAAGCCGAACAGACCCAGGATCGCCTGTCCCAGCTGCAGCGCGGCGAACATGTCGGTCCCCGACATCAGGGTTCCGACGTGATAGTTGGAACCGATCGCCGCTTCGACGGCTTTTTGGATTTCCGTGCGGCGCGCCTCACCGGCGCCGGTCTCGATGTTGATGTCGACGGTGTTGATCCGGCCCGGTTCGTTCGTCATGCGCTGGGCCTGCGCCAGGGTCACCAGGATTTCCTCGTTCCCGGGCGTCGTCCGCGGGGGAAGAATCCCCACGACCGTCAGGTCCGCCAGCCCCTGGGTGGTGGGAAGCGGGAAAGATCCCCCCACCCCGATCCGTAGTTTATCGGCCAGGCTCTGCGAGATGACGGCCGCGGCGGCGTCGGCCGGTTCCAGAAACCGCCCGTCGGTCACCGGATAGGCGCGCACTGAGCGGGCCGCCTGCGGATCCAATCCGATCAGGTTGACGGCCGTGATCGCGGCCGTTTGGGCGGTCGCCTCGCCGAAAAAGCCGACGGGCAGATTGACCGTGCGGATCAGGGTGGCGGATACGGCGCGCACGCCGTCCACGCCCTCCACGGCGTGGACGATTTCCGGGGAAAACGATTCGCCGGAGACGAGGGTCACGCTGAAATCCACCACGCCGGCCATGCCCTGGACGTTGGCCTGCAGGGCGGAGACCATGGTCGGCAGAATGATGTTCATTCCGAAGATGACCAGCACGCCGAAGACGATGGCGAGGGTGGTCAGGAAGGTTCGCAGTTTGCGTCCGCTGAGGTAGCGCCAAGCCAGCAAAAGTTGGAGAGTCATGGCGTCCTCCTACTCCCCGATCGCCCGCATTTTGTCGGCCAGCAACTGCGCCTTGTCGTGGCCCTTGCGTTCGAGGACGGCTTCGTCGACCACCGCGCCGTCCTTGAGGAAGACGATCCGGTTGGCATAGGCGGCGATGCGCGGATCGTGGGTGACCATCACCACCGCCCGGTCGAATTCCTTCGACACGCGCGCGAGCAGCGCGGCGATATCGTCCGCGGCGCGGGTGTCGAGGTTTCCGGTCGGTTCGTCGGCCAGGATCAGCGCCGGGTCGGCGACCAGCGCCCGGGCGATCGCCACCCGCTGCTGCTGGCCGCCGGAAAGCTGGTCCGGTCGGTTTTTCAGCCGCTCCCCCAAGCCGAACTTCCGCAGCCATGCGACCGCCCGGCTTTCCGCCTCCCTCGGCGGCGCGCCGTCGAGGGTGACGGGCAACGCAGCGTTTTCCGCGGCATTGAGGACGGGAATCAGGTTGTAGAACTGGAAGACGAACCCGATCCGCCGGCGGCGAAGCCTGGCCAGGTCGTCGTCCTTCATCTCGGTCAGCGGGGTTCCGTCGAGGACCACGCTGCCCTCCGTCGGCCGATCCAAGCCGCCGATCAGATGAAGCAGCGTCGATTTGCCGCACCCGCTCGGCCCCATCACGGCGACGAACTCACCGGGATTGATCCGCAGATTCACACCGTCGAGCGCGGTCACCGCCGCCTCACCGGTTCCGTAGATTTTTGTCAGGTTTTCCGTCTGAACGAGCGCCATGCTTGCCTCACTTCAACAACATTGGCGGTCGGATAAATGCTCCCCGCGGATCGAAACCGCCGTCACGATGCGCAGGAGTTGATCCTTTCTTCCCTTTTCCTTCCGTCCGTCCGCGCCATCCCTTTCCATACCCCCTGCTTTCGGCTCGGGTCCGCCGGGCAGGGCCAGCCGGAGGACAGCGGCAGACGGAAAGACCGGCTTACTGTTTTTTCGGCCGGCCCCTCGGCCTCAGGTCCGGCTCCGGAACCGGCTGTCTGCGGATCTCATCCAGCCGGGATTCGAGCATATCCAGCCAGCGCAGGTCGGCCTCCAGGTGCATGATCGTCTTGTCGAGCAGCAGAATCAGCGCGAGTTCGCGTTGCGGATCCGCTTCAGACCGGCGGGCGGTCGCCCGGTGCAGTTCCCGGTAGAGCATCGCCCGTTCGCGGCCGACGATCTGGCGCGGATCGGCCAGGCCGGTGGCCAGGCTGAGGACCATCTTCAGGTAGGTTCCGTCGCGCTGGTGATCCGGCGGTTCGTTGTTTTCAAACCAGCGCTCCAATTCGCCGCGGCCGCGGGCGCTGATGGAAAAAACCCGCTTCTCCGGATTGCGCTTGCGGGATCCTCCCGGAGCTTTCACCAGCCCGGCCTGCTCCAGCCGGCCGAGGGTGGAATAGATCTGGGCCGGCTTAAGGTCCCAGTTGCCCTCCCCGCCGACCACGGCGAGGAAGGCCGCGCGTAGTTCGTATCCGTAGCGCGGCTGGAGGGCCAGCAAACCGAGAATTCCGTGTTTTACGGTCATAATTAGTAACTCGTAGAGTATTATTTAGATTTAATATAAACTCGGTTTATATTATTGTCAATAGCTTCTCCAAACGCGTCCGAAGGGGGCAATCGATCCGGCAAGGTCCCGAAGGAGACGGCCGGCGGAGATCCTCTTGGAAAAACCGGGGGCCGGAGGGCCGGGTTGTGTGGATTGCCGCCGAGCATCCGGATATAATGAAACGGAACGACGCCGCACTTTCCCGATCGGCTTGCCGCCCAAAGCCATGGAGGCGGTCCGTATGCCTTCAAAAACCGCGATCGGCGATGTCGCCCGTTGGTATAACTCCCTGCGAAACACCCTGCCGGGAATCGCTCTGGATCCGCGGATCCGGGGCGGACGGGCTTTGGAATACCTTTCCGCGATGGCGGAACGGGGCCCCCGCCTGCGTGAATCCGCCGCCTTTATCCTCGAACAGGAAATACCCCTGTATGTGACGAAGGAAGCCAAGGGGGTCGGCGCCGGATGGCATGAGACGTTCGCCCGCAAGCGGTGGATCTCCGTGGACCGCAGCCTCGGGTTCGCGGATTGCCTGATTTCCTTCGGCCACGAGGCATGCCATCTTCGGCAGACGATCCGGGTCCGGTGCTCCGTGGAGGGGGAATACGAAGCCTGGCGCTACGGCTTCAAACTGCGCGCGGAGTTGGCTGCATCCGGCGGAGTCGCGCCGATGTCGGACGACGAGCGGATCTTAGCGGCGATGCCGGATACCCCTTCCCGCGCCGATCTGCAGGCCGCGCAAATGCTGATGAAGAAGATCGCCGGGCCCGGGTATCTCATCGATCGGGCGCCGCTCCAAGGAACGGATTGGCAAACGGCTTTGATCGCACCCGTGGTCCGGCTGATCAACGGCATCAGCGTTCGGGGCGAACTCCTCTAGCAGGGCGCTGAAAACAACGTCATGGCGGGCGATCCGCCCCCGGCGAAACCAATACGGGGCAATCCCCTCTTCCCAAAAAAAAGCGGATTGCTTTGACCGTCCGCGCCGTCCGGGGCAGATAAAGCAATCTCCTTGTTGTTAAAAAATATGGCATCGTCTTCCGGTTGGGTCGTCATTTCCGCGCCGGCCCTCGGCGCGTTCTTCGCCGGGGGTGTTTTTTGTGGGAATCCAGGTAGCGGGAGGTGTGGATATCCGCCAGATGCACCCCGCTTCCCCAGCTTCCCCCGCTTCCCCCGCTCCGCGAGGGCAGGCGCGAGGGCAGGCGCGGGCATGATACACCCTCAAGCCTTTTCAGATATGACTCCTATGCAAGAACATGACGAGTGAATTACCGCCGCCGGATGCGGCGGCTTCTGAAATGCCGCACCTGGAAGCCCCGCCCCGGCTTCGCCGGGCGAGGCCGGGGGTGCGCTCTTACCGGTTTTGGGGTCGAACAACCGTTTT
>JAFGKK010000079.1 GCA_016928575.1 Anaerolineales bacterium | reverse complement strand
TGCAACGAAGGCGGCGATATCTTTCGCTTCGTGATGAAAAAAGAAGGCGTCGATTTCCCTGAAGCCCTGCGGATCCTGGCCGCACGCGCCGGCGTGGAACTGCATCCCCGCACACCGGAGGATCTGCGGGCGGAGGAGGAACACGCCCGCCTGCGCACCCTGCTTGAGCTGGCGGAGACGTTTTTCCGCAATGCTTTGCTGAACACTCCCGAGGGCGCCAAGGTGTTGGAATACCTGCGGCGCCGCGGGCTTTCGGATTCCACGTTGGAATCCTTCGGAGTGGGCTTGGCGCCCGCCGGCTGGGAGGCCGGCATCGCCTTCTTCCGCTCCAAGGGATACAGCGACTCGGATCTGGTGGACGCAGGCCTGGCGGTGCAGACCGACTCCGGCGGATTGCGCGACCGCTTCCGCAACCGGATCACAATCCCGATCCGCAATTCCGCCGGGAAGCCGTGCGGGTTCGGGGCGCGGATCGTGGACCCGAACGATGTGCCGAAATTCCTGAATTCCCCACAAACCGCGCTGTTCGACAAGGGCCGGCTGCTCTACGGGCTGGAACGAGCCGGACGCGCCATCCGCGCCGCCGGGGAAGCGGTGATCGTCGAAGGCTACATGGACGTGATGGCCGTGCACCAGGCCGGTTGTGAAAATGTCGTTTCGCCGATGGGAACCGCGCTGACCGAAGCCCAGCTGCGGATGCTCAAGCGCTATGCCAAGCGGATCGTGCTGGCGCTGGATCCGGATTCGGCCGGCGACGCGGCCACCATGCGCGGGTTGGAACTGGCGCGCGAGGCGCTCGACCGGGAGGGCGAGGCGGTGTTCGACGCCCGCGGCCTGGTCCGCTACGAAAGCCGCCTGCGGGCGGATCTGCGCGTGGCGTCGCTCCCGGAGGGCAAGGATCCGGACGAGGTCGTCCGGGATTCGCCGGAGGAATGGCGCCGCCTCGTCGCCGAAGCCCCGCCCGTCGTCCTGCATGTTCTGCAAACCCTGACCCGCGGCCAAAACCTGGAAGATCCGAAGGTGAAGGCGATGATCGCGGCGCGGATGCTGCCGCTGATCGAAGACGTGGGCGACAAGGTCGAGCGGGAAGCCTACCGCCAGCAGGTGGCGCGGACCCTGCGGGTGGACGAAGGGGCGCTCGCGGGCTCCGCGGCCGCGCGCCCGCGCCGGCGGATTCCGCGGACGCGGGCAGGCGCCGTTCCGCCCGCCCCGGCGCCCGCCGCCGGAAAACGGCCGGAACTTCACGAATCCTACAACCTCGGCCTGCTGGCCAAGGCGCCGGATTTGCTTTTCCGAATCGACAGGTCCTTCGGCGAGATGAAACTGGATCGAATCGGCGCCGAGGATTTCACCAACCCGGTCCAGGCCGCACTCATTGAATTGCTCCGCGGCGCGATGCTTGAGGAGGACCCTCAAGCGTTTCTCGAATCGCGCAGCGGCGAAGGTTTGGGGGAATCCCTTGCGGCGGCAAAAGAATCCTTCCTGAAGTATCATGGGGATGACTCTCCCACTTTCGAGGAGGCGCTGGAGGCCGCGCTGCGGCTGCGCCAGCGGACTTTCGAACGGCAGTTGGCCGATTTGCGGTTCCATCTGATGGATTTGGAGCAAAATCCTCCGGAACCAACGGAGGAACCGGAAACCCGCGAAGCCCGGCGGGAAGCCCTGGAGCGCATCAAGCGGATCAGCGATTCGCTCCGCGGCATCGACCGGGCTTTGTCGGAAAGCGCGCGCGGCGGATCCGTGCGCACTCCCATTCCCCGGGCCCCGGGCAGCGAGGGTGGTTAATGCCGAAACGGAAAACGAAAACGCCCCACAAGGAGCTGGAGGATTTGGATCCGGCGGAGATCGACTCGGAAGACATCGCCGCCGACGAGGAGTCCGAACTCGAGGAGCAGCCTTACGGCGACGAGGATGCCGCCGCCGAATCCGCCGAGGGGGAGGTCAGTGAGGAAGACCTGGAGACGCTCGAGGAGGAAGGCCTGGGCGGGGAGTTGGAGGGCGAGGAAATCCTCGAAGGCCTGGAATTGACCGACGATCCCGTGCGGATGTACCTGCGCGAAATCGGACAGGTCAACCTGCTCAGTCCTGATCAGGAAACCTGGCTGGCGGTACAAATCCTCGCGCACCGCCACATCGTCGCGGTGCGCGAGCGGGTGACGGCGATCCGCAAGGCGGGGCCCCGCATCACCGGCGCCGGCCAAGCGTACCTGGAGATGTATCACGACCTGTGCGACGATTGGAAGCATCTGCGCGAAACCGTCAAGCGTCTCGGCCAGCCGATGCCGGATCTGGGAAAGCTGCTGCAGGAGGCGCGGGCGTTGCGTTCCTCGTGGCAGGAAAGCGGTCCCTCCTACTTGCGGACATGGCTGGAGCGCGGACCGTGGGGGCGGGACCCGGCCTGGAACAAGGTGGCGCGCAACGCCTTCGACGTTTTTGTGGTCCTCTACGCGCTGCCGGTGCAAACCCAGGCCAAGCTGGCCGCCTATCTGCGCACACACAAAACCCCCGCCCCCCGGCGTTCCTTCCAGGGTTGGCTGCCCTCGTCGGCGGTCATCGAATCCGAATTGCGCACCGTCGACGACCGGATGCAGGAGGCCCACAAGGCGCTGATCCGGGCGAACTTGCGGCTGGTGGTGAGCGTCGCCAAGCGCTACATCGGCCGCGGCATCGCGTTTTTGGATCTGGTCCAGGAGGGCAACCTCGGCCTGCTGCGGGCGGTGGAGAAGTTCGATCCGATCCTCGGTTTCAAATTCAGCACGTACGCGACGTGGTGGATCCGCCAGGCGATCAGCCGGGCGATCGCCGACCAAGCCCGGACCATCCGCATCCCGGTCCACATGGTGGAAACCATCAATCGCCTGACCCGGGCTCAGCGGCACCTGGTTCAGGAGTTGGAACGCGAGCCGACCAGCGAGGAGCTGGCGGTCGAGATGGACCTGATCGAGCCGACCGACACCGCGGAACTCCTGCGCCTGCGCGCGGCGCAGGAACCCCTGCCCGCGCCGCTCGAGCTGAAGGTTCAACGCGCGGTGGAACGGGTCGAGCGGATCCTGCGCCTGGCCCAGGAGCCGATGTCGCTCGAAACCCCGGTCGGCTCGGAGGAAAGCAGCATTCTGGGGGATTTCATCGAAGACGAAAACGTGGTCACCCCGCTCGACGCCGCCTCGCGCGAACTCCTGCGCGACCAGATCCGCAACGCGCTCCTGTATTTGAACGAACGCGAACGGCAGGTCCTGGAGCTGCGCTTCGGCCTGCTCGACGGACGGGACCATACGCTGGAAGAAGTCGGCCAGCGGCTGGGAGTCACCCGCGAGCGGGTGCGCCAGATCGAAGCCAAAGCGCTGCGCAAGCTGCGCCATCCGCGCAGCAGCCGCTCGCTGCGGGATTATTTAGGATAGATTTGCCGGTCGCTTTGGGGTTTTCCACAAAGCGGGAGGGAGGTTGCTTGGGATGGATGCCTGGCGGTTGTGTGAACGTCATCCCGGCGCCCGCCCTCGCGCAGCGGGGGTTTTCGTGGCCGGGAATCCGGCTCTCGATCACCGGATGCCGGTTTTGAACGCCCGGCTGCATGGTCAATCGGCCCCCCTTCCCGCAGCGAATATCGCGTCGAATGCAGACCTTCCCGGACGGGTCGGTCTGGAGGCGCAGGGTCCGCCCCGGGCGCTCGTCCCGGATTTTTCTCGGGATGGCGGGTCGGGAATGACGTCCGATCCATTTTGATCAGCCCGGGATCGAAGAGGCGAGTGTGAATTGCAATCTAGCCCGCTCCAAAAGAACGCCTTCCTCCAAACCCGCATACGGAACGGGTGAGTGAATCGGGATCAACCGAGAAAAGCCGGCCCCAGAGAAAAGAAGGAGTCCGCCATGACCGAAACCGTAGAAATCGCCCCCGGAATTCACTGGATCGGGGTCAACGACCGGACGACCGACCTCTTCGAGGGGATGTGGCCGATCTCCGGAGAGGGGGTCTCATACAATGCCTACCTGATCCGGGATGGCAAGCCGGCGCTGATCGATCTGGTGAAGGCGCTCAAGGGCGAAGATTTTCTGAGGCGGATTCAAGGCTTGGTCGATGTTTCCAAGCTCGAGTACATCGTCATCAACCACATGGAGCCGGATCACACCGGCGTGCTTAAGACAATCGCCGCCGCCGCGCCGGGCGCGGTGTTGATTTGCACCGAGAAGGCGCGCGGGATGTTGAAGTCTTTCTACGGCATCACCGAACGGATCCACACGGTGAAGGACGGGGAGACGATCCCCCTGGGAACCCACACCCTGACCTTTTACGAAACCCCGTTGGTCCACTGGCCGGAAACGATGATGACCTGGGCAACGCCGGGGAACGTCCTGTTTTCCTGCGACGGATTCGGAGGGTTCGGGGCGCTCGACGGCGCGGTTTTCGACGACGAATACGATTCGGTGGAATATTATGAGCGCGAGGCCGAGCGCTACTTTGCCAACATCGTCGCCAAATTCAGCCGGATGGTCCTGCGGGCGATCGACAAGCTGGCCGCGTTGCCGGTTGCGATCGTCGCCCCGTCGCACGGGCTGATCTGGCGCAAGCGGCCGGAAAGGATCATCGAGCTCTACAAACGCTGGTGCGGATACGCGATCGACAGTCCCCGGCCGGAGGTCACGCTGATGTACGCCACGATGTACGGCGCGACCGAGGCGATGATGAACGCCGTCGCGCGCGGGATCGCCGGCGCGAGCGTGCCGGTGAGGGTGTTCGACGTAGCCCACACCAACATCAGCTACATCCTGCCGGCGCTCTACGCCGGACGCGGCGTGGTGGTCGGCGCGCCGACCTACGAAGGCCAGTTGTTGCCGATCATGTCCGCCGCGCTGGCGGTGGTCGAGGCCAAGCATCTCGCCGGACGCAAGGCGGCCTACTTCGGCAGCTACGGGTGGAGCGGCGGCGGGCAGGCGGGATTCAAAAAGACCGCCGAGGCGCTGCAATGGGAGATCCTCGACAGTCTCCCCTTCCCCGGCAATCCGACTCCCGAGACCCTGGCCGCGGGCGAGGCGTTCGGGGTAAAATTCGCGCGGGCGGTGCAAAACACCTCCCAGGAGAAGACGGCCGATGGATAAATGGGAATGCACGGCGTGCGGCTACATCTACGATCCGCAGAAGGGCGATCCGGAACACGGGATCGCGCCGGGCACGGCCTTCGAGGATATCCCCGATACGTGGGTCTGCCCGGAATGCGGCGTGGACAAAAGCATGTTCCAAAAAATAACCTGATTCCCCGGAAATGACCCGCTTTGTGATCGTCGGCGGCGGCGTCGCCGGAACCACGGCCGCGCGGAATTTGCGCGGTCTGGATCCGTCCGCCGCCGTTGCGATTCTCGGCGACGAGCCGTATCCGTATTATTATCGCCCCAGGCTGTGGGAGTTGATCGCCGGGAGAATCGAGCGGAGGGCGTTGTATTTCCGCGAAGCGGATTGGTACGCCGCGCAGGGGATCGACCTCCGGTTGAACGCGTCCGTCGCCGAAATCCAAGCGGAGGCGCATACGGTCAAACTGACCACGGGGGAGACGCTTCCATTCGACCGGTTGCTGATCGCCGCCGGCGCCGACAGTTACCTGCCCGGAATACCGGGGGTGGATTTGCCGGGGGTCTACACGCTCCGCACCATTCGGGACGCCGAGGCGATCCGCGCCCGGGCGGCGGAGAGCCGGCGGGCGGTCGTCGTCGGCGGCGGACTGCTCGGGCTGGAGACGGCCGACTCGCTGCGCGGGTGCGGATTGGAGGTCAGCGTGGTGGAAATATTGCCGCACCTCCTCCCGCGGCAGCTGGACCGCGAAGGCGGCGATTTCCTGCAGGCGCTTTTAGAATCCGCGGGGTTGAAATTCCGCACCGGGGTGAAAACGGCCGCCGTTACCGGCGACGGATCCGCGGCTGGGATCCGCCTGGAAGACGGCGGTGAAATCGGCGGGGAATTGGTCCTGTTCTCGACCGGCGTCGTCCCGCGCACCGAACTCGCCCGCGCCGCGGGAATCGCGGTGCACAGCGGGATCGCCGTCGATGCGGCGATGCAAACCAGCGCGGCGGACATCTTTGCGGCGGGGGATTGCGCGGAGGTCGACGGGCGCACGTACGGCTTGATCCCGCCCGCGATCGAACAAGCCCGCGCCGCGTCGCAGAACATGGCCGGCGGCACGCCGGCCAAATATCACGGCACCCTGCCGGCGGCAACGCTCAAGCTCATGGGAATGGATCTAACCAGCCTGGGGGAGGCGACGGCCGAGGATCCGTCGCTGGCGGTGTACCGGGTGCGGGAGGAAAGTGCGCGCTGCTATAAAAAAATCGCCGTGCGGAACGGAGTGATCGTCGGCGCAATCCTGCTGAACGATGCCACGAGCGTGCCATGGATCAAACAGCTGATCGCCGCGCGGCGCGACGTTTCGCAGGTGGAAGATCGGCTGCTGGACCGCGCGTTCGACCTGAAGGGATTTGCGGAAGGCAAGCCGGTCGAGCCCGCCCCGGACGGCCCGCCGGGTGGGCCGGGGTAAGGCGCCGGTGTATCGCGCACGTATCGATACGCCAAGAATTTATGAAAATCATCCAGGAAATTATTATTGTAAAGAAAATTGTTCGCCAATAATAATCGGAGGGGCATGAAATACATTTTCGTGAAATCTCAATTTCAAGGATTCGTTTCCGTCTTTGTTGCGCTATTTCTTGCTATTCTGAGCAGCTCGTGTAATTCCACCTCTACGGCAAATATAACTCCCTCGCCAAAACTGGCCGGATTTGTTACCTCCATACGCACTCATTCATATACCCCTACTTCCTTTTTATCCCCAACTCCAACATCTTCGCCGACGTCGACTCCCATTACCTACAATTGGGAAACCCACGGCCCTTGGGGCGGACCCGTCTCCGCTTTGGCTATTGACCCGAGCAATTCATCCAATCTGTATGCAAGCGCATATACCGGTACATATACCGGTTTTTATAGAAGTAAGGATGGCGGAAAATCTTGGAAGGAAAGCAATGCCGGTCTTAAGGAAGATACCGGCATCGATGTCTTGGCAATCGATCCAAAAACAACATCCACCCTGTATGCTGGAACACCCGGCGGGGTGGGAAAGAGCACCGACAGCGGGGAAAATTGGTATTTTTCAAGGGATCCCTCGATGCAGTTTATCACCGAC
>JAFGKK010000078.1 GCA_016928575.1 Anaerolineales bacterium | reverse complement strand
GTCGATCCGCGACCAGGAATCCTTCTCGCCGATGAACCTGATCAACATCCGGCCGATCGTCGCCGCGGTGCGCGAGTTCTTCGGCTCCAGCCAGCTTTCGCAGTTCATGGATCAGACCAACCCGCTGGCCGAGCTGCGCCATAAGCGGACCCTCTCGGCGCTCGGCCCCGGCGGCCTGCGCCGCGAGCGGGCGGGCTTCGACGTCCGCGACGTGCACCAATCGCATTACGGGCGGATCTGCCCGATCGAGACTCCCGAAGGCCCGAACATCGGCCTGATCGGCCGCCTGGCTTCCTATGCCAAGGTCAACCCGTTCGGCTTCATCGAAACCCCCTACCGCAAGGTTTACAAATCCTACCCGGCCGGCGACCCGCGCCTGATCGGCCGCCACCTGGCCGAAGACGCCTTCAAATCCGGCGGGAAGGACCTGATCGCCAGGAAGGACGACCTGATCACCAAGGACATTGCCGGCAAGCTGGCGCCGCTCGGCGGGGAGATCGGAATCGCGCCGTTCGTTTCCTCCGAGACGTTGTACGTTTCGGCCGACACCGAGGACAAGTTCATCATCGCCCAGGCCAACGCGCCGCTGAACGAGTTCGGCGAATTCGTCCGCCCGCGCGCCTCCTGCCGCCACCATTCGCGGTTCATGTTCGCCGCCCCGGCCCAGATCGACTACATGGACGTGGCGCCGCGGCAGATCGTCGGCATCTCGGCCGGGCTGATCCCCTTCCTCGAGCACGACGACGCCAACCGCGCGCTGATGGGCTCCAACATGCAGGCCCAGGCCGTGCCGCTGATCCGCCCCGAAGTGCCGATCGTCTCGACCGGCATCGAGCCGCAGGCGGCGCTGGATTCGGGGCAGGTGATCCTCTCCGACATCGAAGGCCAGGTCCTTTCGGTCACCAGCGACCAGGTCACGGTCCAGACCGGCAAAGGCAAGAAGACCTACAAACTGCGCAAGTACACCCGCTCCAACCAGAGCACCTGCATCGACCAGCGCCCGGCCGTGATGAAGGGGCAAAAGATCAAGCCGGGCGACGTGATCGCCGATTCCTCCTCGACCGAATTCGGCGAGCTGGCGCTGGGGCAGAACGTGGTGGTCGCCTTCCTCTCTTGGGAGGGAGGCAACTACGAAGACGCGGTGCTGATTTCCGAGCGGCTCGTGCAGGACGATAAATTCACCTCGATCCACATCGAAAAGCACGAAGTGGAAAGCCGGGATACGAAGCTGGGGCCCGAGGAGATCACCTGCGACATCCCCAACGTCGGCGAGGAGGCCCTCAAGGACCTCGACGAGCACGGCATCGTGCGGATCGGCGCCGAGGTCGGACCGAACGACATCCTGGTGGGGAAGATCACCCCCAAGGGCGAGAAGGAACTCTCGCCCGAGGAGAAGTTGCTGCGCGCGATCTTCGGCGAAAAATCGCGCGACGTTAAGGACACCTCGCTGCGCCTCCCGCACGGCGAACGCGGCAAGGTGGTCGACGTCAAGATCTTCACCCGCGACGAGCACCACGACCTGCCGGCGGGCGTGGAGAAGACCGTGCGCGTTTCGGTCGCCCAGCGCCGCAAGATCACCGAGGGCGATAAAATGGCCGGCCGCCACGGCAACAAGGGCGTCGTCTCGCGCGTCGTCCCGGTCGAGGACATGCCTTTCCTCGAGGACGGCACCCCGGTCGACATCATCCTCAATCCGCTGGGAGTGCCGGGCCGGATGAACATCGGCCAGATCCTGGAGACCCACCTCGGGTGGGCGGTCTCGCGGATCGGCTTCCGCGCCATCTCTCCCGTGTTCGACGGGGCGGACGAATTCGAGATCGAAGCCGAGTTGGCGCGCGCCTGGATGATTCGGAAAACCTGGGTGGACGTGACCGAGAAGGCCTGGAAATGGGCCGCCCAGCACAACCTGGAAGAGGATGCGATCCTCGACGACGACGAAATCCGCCGGCTGTATCTGGAAAACGTCCTGCCTTCCAGGCAGTACAAGAAGGACCTGATCACCACCGACACCCTGTACGCGCAGCGGGCGGCGGCGACGGAATGGCTGAAGGAGAAAGGCTTTAAACCCGAAACCTTCTTCCGCTTCGACGACGCCTCCAACCAGACAGCGGCCGAGCGCCACGCCATGGATCAGGCCGCGATCGACGCCGGGCTGACGCTGTGGCTGAAGGAACTCGAAATGCCGACCGCCGGACTCGACAGCTTAAGCCTGCGCCGCAAAGCCGAAGAGGTCACCGAACAGACCGGCCAGCCCAGCCCGATCCTCGGCAAGCAGGTGCTGCACGACGGCAAGACCGGCGAAGCCTTCGACCAGCCGGTGACCGTGGGCGTGTTGTACATGCTCAAACTCCATCACCTGGTGGAAGATAAAGTCCACGCCCGGTCGACCGGCCCCTACTCGCTCGTCACCCAGCAGCCGTTGGGGGGCAAGGCCCAGTTCGGCGGACAGCGCTTCGGCGAAATGGAAGTCTGGGCGCTCGAGGCCTACGGCGCGGCCTACACCCTGCAGGAGATGCTGACGGTCAAATCCGACGACGTCCAGGGCCGGGTGAAAGCCTACGAAGCGATCGTCAAGGGCGAGAAGATCGAGGAGCCCGGCATCCCCGCCTCCTTCCGGGTGCTGGTGAAGGAACTGCAGTCGCTCGGCCTGTCGGTGGAAGCCATCACCGACACCGGCGACATCGTGAAATTCGGCAAGGACGAGGAAAAGGCGCGTCCACCGAAGATCGGCTACGGACTGCTGTCGCTCGGCGGAGACTAACACCCTTTCACCGCAAAGCCGCAAAGGGCGCGAAGAAAGCCGTAAGGATTTTTGGAAAAAACCGGCGGGAAAACCCGCCGGTTTTCGTTTGGCGTGCTATGATTGGCCATACTGACCGAATCCCACACCCCATCCCGCCTCCCCCTCATCCCTTCTTTCTCCCAGCCTATGCTGGGAGGAGGCGGCCGGAGGTCGGATGAGGGGAGGAGAAACCCATGGACATCCGAATCGTCCCCATCGAGAAACCCGAATCCGTGAACGTGATTCTCGGGCAATCCCACTTCATCAAGACCGTCGAGGATCTGCACGAGGCCCTGGCGGGCGCCGTGCCCGGAATCCAGTTCGGGCTGGCGTTCAACGAGGCATCCGGCCCCTGCCTGGTCCGCGCCTCCGGAACCTCCGAGGCGATGATCGCTCTGGCGAAGAAAAACGCCCGGGCGGTCGGCGCCGGGCATGCCTTTCTCGTCTTCCTCGAGAATTGCTATCCGGTCAACGTGCTCAACGCGGTCAAGAACGTTCCCGAGGTGTGCCGGATATTCTGCGCCACGGCCAATCCCGTTCGGGTCGTCGTCGCCGAGGACGGCGGGGGGCGCGGAATCCTGGGGGTGATCGACGGCAACGCGCCGCTCGGGATCGAGGGCGAAAAGGATGTCGCCGACCGCAAAGCGATGCTGCGCAAGTTCGGCTACAAGCTCTAGCCATCCAGGAAACCATGCATATCCAAAACGTCACCGTCGACATTCAGGATTTTCCGGCCCGGGAGTTCTACCCCTTCAACCTGGGCGTTTTTCAACGGCCGCTGTCCCTGCCCTTCCGGTCGAACGTCACCTTTTTCATCGGCGAAAACGGATGTGGCAAAACCACCCTGCTCCAGGCCCTCGCCGCCCGCTGCGGGATCCAGATCTGGCGCGAGACCGAACGCCGGCGGGTGAAAAACAACCCCCACGTGCACAAGTTTCCGAACTGCCTGCGGGTGGAATGGGCCGGGGAAAGGGTTCCCGGCATCTACTTCGGCTCGAATTATTTCCAATTCTTCTCGGAGATCCTGGACGAGTGGGCCGTTGCGGATCCCGGGCAGTTGAAGTATTTCGGGGGCAGTTCGCTCTTGACCCTTTCCCACGGCCAATCGATCCTGACCTACTTCCACAAGCTGTTCGCCCTGAATGCCGTCTTCATCCTCGACGAACCGGAAACCGCCCTTTCCCCGAAGAGCCAAGTGGAGTTGTTGAACCATTTGCGGGCGGTCGGGCAGGACGGGCATGCCCAATTCCTCATCGCCACCCATTCGCCGATCCTGCTGGCCTGCCCCGGCGCGGCGATTTACGGGTTCGAGGACGGTTCCGTCCGCGAGGTGGAATACGAACAGACGGATTACTACCGGATCTACCGCGACTTCATGAATGAGAGGGAAAGGTTCCTATCCTGACCGCGCCCCCCAAATGCACGTCCGCCCATTTGCCCGACGCGAAATTCCGAAAGGAAAAGTGGAATGACCGGGCTAACAGCGGGACGGACGGGGGGAGGCAGACCGGGGATAGGAGGACCGCAAAAAGGGGCCGTCGATGAACTACCGCGCGGTATCACGGAGCGCAACCCTCAAGAACTGCGCGGCAAGCCGCGGGGTATTTCATCATCCCGCGAAAGCGGGAAAAAGTGAATCAATGGTATTTGCGGAAAATTCCCCGCCGGAGATAGATCGTCATTCCCGCGTGGGCTTCGCGGGAATCCAGGGTTTCAACGGCCAGATGCCCGCTACGAACACCCCCGCTCCGCGAGGGCGGGCGCGGGCATGACGATCCGGAGACAACCCAATGCGGTTTTTCGACAGCCCCTCTGCTTAGTAAAGTTTTACTTTCTGCTCCGCCATCAACCCCCGGACTTCGTGCACCTTCTCCAGCCTCCGGTCCAAAACCTGGCGGACCTTCTCTTCCATGCCCTTGGTCATCGAGCCCTTGTCCGGCTTGATGGTTGCGGTGGCGATCAGCGGCTGATCCAACGGATGGCCGATCTGGGACAGGATGTAGACGCTCGCTTCGTGGACTTCCGGAATTTCCTTGACGATCTCCTGCGCCGCCAGGAAAGCGAGGACGTTGTAGATCTTCCCGACGTGGGAGATCGGGTTCTTCCCTGCGGCGGCTTCCAGCGACGCGGTGCGGAAGGGGGTGATCAGCCCGGTGACCCGGTTGCCGCGGCCGACCGATCCGTCGTCGCCGCACTCGGCCGAGGTGCCGGTCATGGTGAGGTACACCTCGCCGCCGGCGTCGTCGTCGGCGGTGTTGACGTCCACCGTCAGGGTGCGCCGCGGGGCGAGTTTTTCCGCAAAGGCCTGGACCGAATCCCGGACACCCTTGCGGGCCTCGAGGTATTCTCCGAGATCCTTCACCTCGGTCGAGATGAACGGCACCGCGCAGGTTAGGACCATCTGGTCGCCCTTGCGCATGCCCATCACCTTGACGTCCTCGCCGACCGGGAATATCTTGATCAGCTCGTAGTTCAGGTACTGGGCCGATTCGTAGACGGCCGTTTCCACCTGGGAGCGCGGCCAGTGCGCGCAGCCGAAGGAGGTGTCGTTGGCCCGCACGTGGTCCACCGTGTGCGCCAGCTCCGCCGCCCCGGCGCCGGCGAAGCAATCGATAACCATGTGCTTGTCCGGATCCAGGTTTTTCATCGTCTCGCGGACGTGCAGTTTGGCGGCGTTGATTGCGATCGCGTCCATCGGGATCATTTGGCCGCGGAATTCGGGCGTGCCGCGCCCCGCGATCTGGATGTGGATCGGCCGTAGCAGCTCCCCCTTGCCGAACCCCACTTGAACCTCGCCCGCGACCAGTTGAACCTTGTCGAAGTTGTGATGCAGCACCGTGCCGAGGTTGTCCTGGCACCAGCGGGTATACTCCACCGAAATGCGTTCGGCGATCCCGTCGCAAAGCGAATCCGGGTGGCCGATCCCCTTGCGTTCGACGATCTCGACCGGATAGTCCTCGATGAAATGTCCGGTGGCTTCCGCGACCACAATGTTCCGTTCCATTACGCCTCCCAGGCCGTAAGAATGGCGCCGATCGTTCTTTCCGCGGGCGTCCGCGCCCAGTCCGCCCCGTTGCCGGCGGCGCTCGACGCTGCCCGAAATTTGGGATTGTCGACACGCGTTGGAAAGAAGAAGCGCGGTGGAAAATCGGCGCCGAGTTTACCATAGCAGATGGGCAGCGTCAATCGGAATCCCTCCGGTACCATCCAGCCGACGTACTCAGCATCCGTTTTTGGATCGCACGCCGCAAAGGACACAGAGATCACATATTTTCCCCCAAATGTCCTACCCCTTTGCGCCCTTTGTGTTCTTGGTGGCATGACAACTCAACCTTCGGAGCGGGTTTTTTTCAGCCACAAAGGAAACAGAGATCGTATCTCCTCAGCCCCCTGTCCCTGCCCTTTCCTCACCCCCAACCCCACAACCCCTTCCCCCTCTCCTGACTTATGCCAGGAGAGGG